>JAGQWV010000446.1 GCA_020437045.1 Saprospiraceae bacterium
GGAGAAGTGCCAAAATACCCAGAACCCAGGAGATTATGGTGAGCATCCAAAAGAAGTAACTCAATCCATGGGCCTCGGCAATACCTTCTGAAGCTTCACCGAAGACGCCAGCGAGTTTCATTCCGATGGCAATAGCAAGATTCCAGATACCGAACATGAAGGCAATCATTCTTGCGGGAACTAATTTACTGACATACGATAAGGCAACTGGTGATACACAGAGTTCTCCCAAGGTGTGGAAAAGATATACTAATACCAGCCAGATCATACTGACGGCCGCCGTCTGTGCGCCGGGTGTAATATTTCGTGCCCCAAAAGCCACACATGCCATACCCAACCCGAGAAGAAACATGCCGATAGCATATTTAGCATTGGCATTGGGATTATATTTACTTTCCCACCACTTGGAAAACAATGGAGCGAAGGTGATGATATATAGTGAATTTAAAATGCCAAACCAGGATGCCTGAACTTCAGCAACATCCTTTAAGAACTCCACATAAAGCATCCATAAGGCAATTCCCCAGATGATAACAAAACTGGTGCCCAGAAAGAGATTGGAAAGACGATATTTGGCAAAAGTCTGGCGAAATAATCTAAATAAGACCCAGGTAATAATTCCCAGAGGAACCAGGGTAATTAACGAATTGATGATTTTGAAAATCAAACCAGCATTTCCTTCCAAAACCCGGTTCGTATAATCCCGGGCAAAGATCGTCAGTGAGCCGGGAGACTGTTCGAATATCGACCAGAAAAAAATGGTGATAAATGCAAAGAAACTTACGGCAATCATCCGGTCTCTCGTGACCTTAGAGTATTGGGTGAGCCGGAATATCAGCAAAATGATAAAAATCAAGAATGCCAACAAGATCGTGACGGTAGGTCCTGAGGCGCCAAAAAGTTCAAAATTCAAAAGATTGACAGAACCTTCGGATATTTTCGAAATGGGATCGTTCAGTATCCAGACTAAACCCAAAAGGGAGGCTAGCGCGGAAAGAACCAATTGCCAGCTCGTAAAAGGATTGAGTTTGCCACCATCATCGTCGGAGATTGCCTCAGTAGTTTCTCTAGTGGGTTTTAGCCCTACGGTGCCAAAGATATCCTGCGCATACCAAAATTGAAGCAGTCCAAAAAGCATGAATATACCTGCCAGACCAAAACCATAGCTCCAGCCTACTTTTTCACCTAAATAACCACATAACATAATACCCAGAAAGGCACCGGCATTCACACCCATATAAAATATGGTGTAGGCTCCGTCTTTCTTATCCGTTTTTCCCTTGTACATCTCAGATATGATGGATGTCATATTTGGCTTGAAGAATCCGCTTCCAAATACTAAAAGTGTGAGTCCCAGGTATATAAAGAACGGGTGTTCCAAGGCCATACACACATGCCCCATCGTCATCAGCAAGGCACCGACTGTAACAGCGTACCGAAAGCCAATAACCTTGTCGGCAAAATATCCTCCCAACAGCGTCGATAGATAAACCAGCGAGGTATAAGTGCCAAAGATCGCGAAGGCATATTCACGGGGCCATCCCCATCCACCTCCAATAAGCGAAGCGGTGAAGAACATAATTAAAAGAGCACGCATTCCATAATAGGAAAAGCGCTCCCACATTTCCGTAAAAAAAAGGACAAATAAACCCGATGGGTGTCCTAGGACTTTACTTTTGAAAAAATCGTTTTCCATAATTGTTCGTAACTGACATGGTAAGAATGACCATGGCGATCGGTTGTAATAGTTCTTACCTCCCTAATATCGGTAAAACATTTTACTTGGGGCGTTAAAGAATTCCTATTAATTGGAGCTGAAATGCTTACGGAATCTTAAATGTCGTGCTGGCAACCGGAAATTAATCTGAAGAAGATAACCCGGTATTGTCTTATTGGAGATCAATATAGTAAAGGACCCCATCATCTTGACGGACTTAAACGATGTTCTATTTTAATTTTTAGTCGTCTCCGTAAGGACTATCTTCAGTTTGAATACACATAGATGTGTATTGTTTGAATTTTAAAAAGCTGGAATCATGAAAATTGAATTTAGTACCTGCCATACGGCTATCCGGTGGCTGTTAATAAATACCAGGACAGAAGTGGATTTCCAAACACTCAGAGAACAATTGGATATCAATTACCTGCATTCAGGACAATTTTACGTGCATATGACGGTTCCTGAGGATTACAGGTCTGTTATAAAAACACCTAATTGACCAGACTGATAAAACTAATGATCAGAGCAAGGATACTCATGGCCAAGGCGATCCACATCAACAACCTTTGGTCGCGAACTTTGGAAATATAATGTCTTTCCAGTTCCCTAATACCTTGCATTTGCTTGACATTATTGATGATAGCCTTCTGCTGATGATCCAGGTCAAAACGAAGACGTTCAATATTCAGGTCATCATGAAATTTGTCCCGGATTTTATCGGTGGTGTTTTGAATTTCATCGACCCAGGCCAAACCGTTTTCAGTGATGGTTAGTTCGGTATCACCTTGTTTATATTGGATTGTCACTAATTTGTTGGCCGTCAGATAATCTCGGTAAAAAACGAGTGCTGATTCATCATAGTCAACTTCCAATTCCAGTAAAATATCCCTAAGTAATCCTTTTTGATCTGGTTTTTTCTGGAGTTTTTTTAAGATTTTCTCTAAATTCTGCATAAATGCATTGGCTGATTAAAACATCTATCCAACCAAATATATCAAATTTTAGTTCCTCCTAATGATCTTTCTTACACTGCTCCAATAAGTGTGAGGAAGGAAGATCAGTGCTTAGTCCTCCTTTTCTTTTGATGAGATCAGATACATAGGTACAGAACAAATACTATCTGTGCGGGGTCTATCTTTCAGTAGCTAACAGGTTTATGCCGGAAGACAAAGTATGAAGTCGATTGTATTATTATTGTTTAATAATCTATTTGTAGTATAAATTTTGCTTTTTCGTGGAGAAAAAATTAATTATGAAAAGAGAGTTTAAATCATTTAGAAATGCCTTACTTTGGATCATAACCCATGCGAAGACTGAAGTCGATTTCAAGTCTTTAAGAGAGCAACTCGATATACACCATTATTACACCGGCAAATTTTTCTTCTACACACCAAAGTCGATTGATGCTTAATCGTATCCAGGCCTTTTAAATAATCATCGTTCTTTCATGATCTATCGGGCTGACAAATTCCCAGGCACTGTAAATTTGTGATAAATCAAAATATTGTTCTCCCCACCCCCGGGCAGACCGTTCGAAAAAATGTTGGCCTAACGGGACTTGCAGGCAATTTCCAGAACCAATGCGTAACACAAGAGCCAAATGTCCTAGGTGATTAAGTTTCCTTATATTTTTCAGGCTTTCTTTTAAGAAGATTTCTATCTGTGTTTGACTTATTTTTTTGTGATCGAATTTGATTAGTAAATTGACGTGGTCATATCCCCTTGACATTTTTTGTTGCAACAAATTTTCGCATAAATAAGCATCAGTTGTATTAAATTCTTCAATTGCCTCGATGGCGACAATGTCACGATCCACTACTTTGATTTGTTGTATCATGTCTTAGGATTATTTAAATCTGCCAAAAGATGGGAAATCCGTTGTGATGTGTAATTTTCATAGCATTTTTGACTCTGAGTCTACGCTGTGATAAGACATATCAGTGGCATTAAAGTCACATTTATTTACGGTTAAAATTTTTAATAAAATATTTGCGTGTGAGACAAACCTGCTGCGCTCAAATAATGTTATATGTTTGCAATCAGAACATACAGATGTCAGAATCATGCTTCTTAGGATTGGGGAAAATTTGTCAGATTATTTAGAAGTAAATCCGTAAACTGTAAAAAAACAGGTCAAATGAAAAATCAACCAAATAAAATG
>JAGQWV010000447.1 GCA_020437045.1 Saprospiraceae bacterium
GTTATCACTGCTTTATTTAAAATGTCCTCCGCTATTATTTCAATATTTATTTTTAATTTTTTTGCAGCGACAGAATATAAGGTCAGGAGATCTCCCGAAGCAGCTAAATATATGGGTCTCTCAAATGATATAAGATTCCTCAATTCTTGACCGATCATAAGCCCGCTAAGGTAGTAGTAATTATTTTCGGGTGATGTAAATTGAAATAAATCCCGAGCTCTGATTTTAAAAAGTTCATTCAGCATGAGATGCTCCCCAGAATGCAATACACCATCTGTAAATGCAGATAAGGTCAGGGAACTAATTTCACTGACTCGAACGGAATCTTTCAGAATACTATTTTTCAACAGAACGTCGAAAATTTCACCGGTCATAAATGTCTTAAAATCGAAGATCTGGCCTGCCCGAATCATAATGTGCTTACTATGTGTACCTGGAAGTATCAGCAGAAACTGGTCTTCATGCTGAAGCGAATCTGCTAAACCGATAACCTGTGTTTCTTCCCCTCTCATCACATCTTCTTTTGCACGTACACCGGAGATGAGAAAGGCTTGAAATTTATTTTTCGGGACTTCGAGAGGCTGATAATAAATACCTGAACCATTACAGGGAAATGGTAAAGATGCGTAAGGTAAATTTCGAATACCTATGGAGGAAGAGGCCATGCCGGAGATGACCAATGCTTCGTCACCATCCATCAAATGGGATAGTGGCTGTAGTTCTTCAAGTAAGTGCCTGACAAAGAATTCTTCACGATTCAAGTGACTGTCCTGAGCCCGGAGATGAATCTCTTTAATTCCCCCTTTCGATCTAGATTCGAACACAACCTGCCCATTATTTGTTTGTACCAGGTAAATGCGCAAGTGGGTGGTGCCCCAATCGATACTGACAAACTGTTTATCGTTGATTTTAGTCATTGAGCTAAAGGTATGAGAATTCGAATAAGATTTTCGTTACTATTGGGTATTTTGCACCTCCATGGTGTGCCGGAATTAATCAATACCATCTAATATGCATGAAGAGATTGAAGAACTGAAGAAGGCGATAGAGGCTTCTCCGGAGAATGTTTACTTGAGAATGCTCCTGGTACGCAAAATGCGTCCGTTTGATCAATACCTACAGGAGGCTGAGCAACAGCTGGAAACCGTCATGGAGCTGGAAAAACAAAACCGGGAAGCACGTGAACTTTTGGTTGAGATTTTCTTCAGACAGGGTAAGAATTCTGCAGCAATCGTCCTGGGAGAGGATTTACTGGAACAGACTGATGTCAGTCCTGGTACCAAATTGATCCTGAGTAAAGCATACTATGCTGAAGAAGACTTTACCAAATCAAGAGATCTGTATGAAGAGGTTTTGATGATCAATCCATCTATGACAGATCAACAATTAGACCATGCATTTCGGTTGGGGTCGGCCTATGATGAAGATGATGAAAACGATTATCTTTTAGAAAAGCCAAAAGTGACTTTTCAGGATGTGGGAGGTTTGGACGACATCAAGCGGGAAATTGATTTGAAGATTATTAAACCTCTTGAGCACGCAGACCTTTATGCTGCCTATGGCAAGAAGGTCGGAGGGGGGATCTTGTTGTACGGACCTCCCGGATGTGGAAAAACTTTTTTAGCCCGGGCCACGGCAGGAGAAATTAATGCCGGATTTATCAATGTTACCCTAAATGATATTCTCGACATGTGGGTTGGAAATAGTGAGAAACAACTCAATGCTATTTTTGAAGAAGCCCGGGATAATGCACCATGTGTCCTATTTTTTGATGAAATTGATGCCTTGGGTGCCAAACGTTCTGATCTCCGGCAGTCTGCGGGCAAGAATGTGATTAATCAATTTCTCAGTGAATTGGATGGGGTAGAGGCAAGTAATGATGGGGTGTTGGTCATTGGTGCCACAAACGTTCCCTGGCATCTTGATGCCGCTTTTCGTCGGCCAGGTCGATTCGACCGGGTCATTTTTGTACCTCCACCAGATTTAGATAACCGGGCAGAGATCTTGAAAATTAAGCTTGCCGATAAACCCAAAGAGCATATCGACTATCATAAGTTAGCAAAACTGACACCACACTACAGTGGTGCCGATCTGGAGGCGGTAATTGACATTGCCATTGAATCGGTTCTGGAGACAGCCATGCAGACCGGCGCTCCCCAGCCATTAACTACGGATCTATTAAAGAATGCCATTAGTAAGCACCGCTCTACTACGATCGATTGGTTTACGACCGCAAAAAACTATGCGGTATTTGCTAACCAGTCCGGCCAATATGATGCCATTTCCGAGTATTTGAAGAAACATAAAGACCTCTAGATGTATTTACATCCTACATACATCCAGGTGGAGACTCTTTTGCGTCATGGGAAAACGGATGAGGCAATAAAGCGACTTCATACGCATCTGGCTGAACATCCTGATGATTTACATGCCCGGTATCTTTTAGCCTGGGCATTCTATCTCAGTCATAAATTAGTCGATGCCCGAACCGCAGCAGAAGGATTATTTGCGGAGGATCCAGAACAACCACATTTAATCAACTTGCTCGCCGAAATAGATCTGGCCGAGGAAAAGTATGAAGCAGCGGAGACCAAAGCTCGGTTTTTAATCGGATCAGATGCGGATCATGTCGCACCTTATCTCTTATTAGCAAGAATAAAGTTCTTGCAACGTAACTATGATGCGGCACTTATCCATGTCGACAAAGCACTGGAGATTGATCCCGAAAACAAGGAAGCTTTGAATCTTAAAGTTCGCATTAGTGATACACTGGGACAATACGAAATGGCTCAGAAGTCTATTGATGAACTTTTGCAACTCGATCCGGAAAATCCAACGACTTTAGCAAATCTTGGTTTGCAAAAACTAAATGAGGGAAAAATAACCGAATCGCTTGAACTTTTTGCCCAGGCACTGGCTATCCAACCCACCAATATGTTGGCACGACATGGTATGATGGAAGCCTTGAAATCTAAATTCTGGATATACCGTCTATTTTATCATTATCAAAAGTTTGTTAGCCGGTTAAGCGCAAAAAATTCCTGGGTTCTGATTATTGGAACGTACTTAGCTGCAAGGGTGATAGGAGGCCTAGCGGAAGCTTCAAATGGCAATCTGCAAATTATTCTTAATACACTGGTAGTTTTAATGGCACTAACTTTCTTTCTGAGTTGGGTAATCAACCCATTGTTAAACCTGGTTTTATCTCAGAATAAATACGGTAAACTTTTGCTGGATGATCGAGAAAAGAAAATGGCAAAGCTTACCGGAGCTTCGATGTTGATTGCTATATTGAGTTTTGCCGGCTATTTCTTAGTAGGCTATTATCGCTTTTTACTGGCGGGATTCATCTTTATTGGACTCATGATTCCAGCCGGCACTTTTCTCAATCCTGAGAAAACGGACAAGCAGCAAAAATTGCGTAAGATAGGATTAGTTATTTTGCTAACCGGTCTGCTAGCCATTATTTTTGAAGGAGGAATTTTTTTGATCATCACCTTATTATCCCTTTTAGGATATCAGTTTTATTTTAATAAAATGATGATAAGCCAGTTCTCGCGAAAATTCGAGCAGTAATGTTTGTTATCGAGGCATCATCCTTATCATCTAAGTGATCATGTATGAGTAGCTTATTGGGTGTAGTGTATTTCATTTACCCACTAAAAAGTCGATAAGGAGCAAATGAATCAATAAAGAAAGGGCTCCTCCACTTTAAAATTCATATGCAGATTTTACATTTAAAGTTCCCGGTCCAGAGCTTGCCTTTTATTATCATTATAGCTAT
>JAGQWV010000448.1 GCA_020437045.1 Saprospiraceae bacterium
TTGGGCTTGGCTCGCATAGCGCAATAAAAAACCCTGCCCGCATTCGCGGACAGGGTGCGCTAAAAGTTTGAGGTCGGTAGCGGACCTCATTATTTCTTATAACTAAAAGATATTCAAATATTTAGCGGCTAATAATAATATTGGGGTACAAATTGGGGTATAAATATTCATGCTACAGCCACCCCACCCTTGGATTCTAGCCTACAAAGGTAGTGGGGGATATTCGAAAAATCAAAACACACCGGGGGTTAGGCAAACGGTACGTCTAACAAACATCTCTATAATTTCCGATGGCTAAGCCATATTTTTATATCATGGAGTGGTTAGATGATAATAGTACAGTCACATTTTTGGACAAATATCTGCCCGAACAATTCAAGATTTTTACTCAGCCACAGAGTCAATTTGCTGGACGCTACATGAATGTACACAATTGGCAAACTAAGTTATTGTCAAAACAGATGCTTACAGGAAAAGCTTATTCATCTCCGGATAACATAATAACTTGTTTTCGCAAAAATCAATTTCTAGAGGGGCTTGCAATGACGATTTCTTGGGGGACTATGTGGAGACAAAATCCAAGAATATACACGACAGATCTGCTAAGAATATACCAAGTACTTGAGAACTGTAACAGTTCTTTGCATGATGAAAAAAATATAGATGAAGCATGGAAGAACATAGAGTCCAGTTTAAGCTGGTCCCCAGTTATCACCTCTAAAACACTTCATTTTATGTGCCGAGCTTTAGGGTTTGATAAAGATCCTCCAGTAGCTATTGATAATAAAATCATCTTGAAGAGGGTATGGCCAGCCTTAACGAGATCAGTTAAAGCAAGTGCTAAACCAAGTTCATGGGCAAATGGGCTCTCTGGCTATAAGCGATATATGACATTTATCAATTATTTGAGATGTAATTGCTACCCAGATTGGTCAAATACCCAAATTGAAAGCACATTATTTATTGTGTTCTACAACAAATGATAATGGAAAAACCATTCTGATGAGTCATCCTTTGCTTTAGACAATCAATATGATTCAATTCTCGGATCTACTTCTTCAGTCTTTTGCAACATAACGGTTTCATCCGTGAAGACGATCACCGTTCGGTTTTGATGGAAGGTTTCCATCAAATGATCCACCATGGCAATCACTTCGGATTTGAAAACCTCTTACTTCAAGGGAAAAGGCGGGTAGTTGATGAATTCCAAACGGATATGCGGCTCATTTTGTCCTCCATGGATAATGCGGCTTTCACTTATGCTTACAGAGAGATAGATTTCCTTAGTACTCCTAAGGTCATGCTGATAAGCTTGGATGGCATGAATGTAATCGTCTCCCAAAATGATTCTCTGGGTATAGCCATCTTCCTGACCCAGGGATACAGTGGCAGTGTATGTTTCCAGGGTTTCTTGATTGTATCCATCCATAAAAATTGAATTAAAACAGTTCTCCTGCATAAAAATAAATTGAATACCACCCCCTTTTCAATGATTATCTAACTTTATTACTTTATGATAAGATAGGACAATATCAGCTACAAAGAGTATAGAAAAGAAAGTGAGCGAGAAGGATTGACAAAACATAATAATTGAAAACCAATAAAATTAGTGGCTATTTACTGCCTATAAGATGTTGTACCAATGTTATATAATACCAACATGTAATATAAGTCAAGAAGATGAACCAAGAAGCTTTTTTCTCCCGGTACAAATACGACATCGAGAAAGACGAATTAGGAGGTGGTGGCTTTGGCACCGTGTACAAAGCGTTTGATGAAGTCAGAAATAGACATGTGGCTCTTAAAGTGTCGCAAGTCAAAAAGGGCCAGGAATCACTTAGTTTGCTTAAGGAAGTAGAGCTCGCCACCGAACTTCCAGAACATAAAAACATCGCTCATTATGAGGTTTGTTACCGCTTCAAGATGCCCAATGGTATCTTTGATTACGGTATTCTGCAGTATTATCCCGATGGCAACCTCACCCAACTAATCCAGTCAGAAATCCTTTCCGAGGTAGAAAAGGAAAATATTGCCCAAGGAATTATCGAAGGTATCGATCACTTGCATAGGCACCATATCGTCCATCGTGATCTTAAAAGCAGCAATATCCTGATGACCCGGGGATACAAGGGTGATTTGGTCCCCAAGATCGCCGATTTTGGATTGAGCAAGCAGTTTGCCGATACGGATAAGAGTTACTTCAGCAATAGTTTTGCGGGAGGTAGTTTGCTGTATGTGGCCCCCGAGCAGCTGGCAGGCGAGGAAATACGAAAGAACGTAGATCTTTGGAGTTTGGGCGTGGTGTTGTATGAGTTGTTTGTAGGGAGAACACCTTTTACCCCTGAGTCGGATACCGGTACGGAGACAGCCCAGGCTGAGATTGTAAAAAAGATCAACCGGGCAGCTATACCGGAAGCGATCAAAAGCGTACCGCAACCCTGGCAGCGGGTAATCAATGCGTGTCTGATAGCGGATCCTATGCAGAGAGTAAAAACGGTCAAAGATGTGCAGGAAATTATCGCGGGAGGGTCGTGGAAGTCCCCTGGAGAAAAACCTGCTAGGGAAACGCCAATACTTAGCAATGAAGAGACGATCGTAGCAGAAAAGACAGATCCTCAACCTGCTACCGCATCACCTAGTCCTCTCCATAAGTTTTGGTGGGTGTTGCCTTTGTTCTTTCTGATTGGCGTAGGAGGATATTTCTTATTGCAAGGTTTGTCCGGAAGTAAAACTAGAGATGTAATTATTCAAAATTCTCCAAAGAAAGCACCTGAAATGCCAAAGGACTCGGATGGTCGGACTTGGGTTGAATGGGAGTTGACTGGCATCGATATTATGAATAGTCTAAACCCTAAGAGGCTTGAGAATGATAGTGACGGCGATGATGTACCAGACATAAAGGATATATGCCCAACTGAATTCGGGGTAGCTAAAAACAATGGCTGTCCAGAGAATGTATTAACTGCATCAGGAAAAGCCGCAGCAGAGATTAAAGCCTCAATGGTACCTATCCCGGGAGGCAGTTGTATGATCGGCTGTACATCTGAGCAGGGAGATAATTGTGATGATATGAAGCCTGCCCGGCAGATAAGTGTCAGAATGTTCTACATGGGTAAGTATGAGGTGACGCAGGAGCAATGGGAAGCAATTATGGGAGAGAATCCAAGTCGAAATAAAGGGTGTGCCCGGTGTCCGGTAGAGCAAATAGGCCAATCATATTTAGTTATATTTATTCAAAAGCTAAATCGACTAAGTGGTGAGCAATACAGGTTACCTACGGAAGAAGAGTGGGAATATGCTGCGAGGGCAGGTGGAGCAGACGGGACTAAGTTTGCCGGTAGCAACGACCTTAATGATGTGGGATGGTTTAGGGACAACAGTGGAGGAAAAACGCACCCGGTAGGACAAAAACTTCCGAACGGCTATGGCTTGCACGACATGAGTGGCAATGTATTGGAATATACGAGCAACCACTATGATGTCCCAGGCATTATCACTCCGGTGATCCGCGGCGGAGCCTTTCGCTATAATGCAAGGCTCTGCCAGGTTGCCTATCGGAACTACTACGGAGATGATTTCTGGTTGTTACGCCGCGACCATATTGGATTTCGTTTGTGTAGGACTTAAGCTATGGCGCTTTTATTCTTTTACAGAAGAAATATTTAGATAATGCAACTAACCTCAATATCCTACTACACCCATCAAGGTAAAAGGGACTTCCAGGAAGATCATTGGTCCTGTGGCTTAAATTATCTATTGGTATCAGACGGTGTCGGTGGATTGGCTAAAGGGGATAAAGCTTCTGAAATCGTAAGCAGTGTCACAAAATCCTTCTTGACAAACAATCCTCCTGGTGGGCATGACATCCCGGCATGGGCTCAAAACCTAACTTCTGCTATCTTGCAGACTTTATGGGAGCAGGTCAGAGAAAATCCTGAGTCCCACGGGCTGGGAGCTACCCTGGCCATGGTAGTCCAGGTTGAAGATCAAATCTATGCCATACATATTGGAGACAGCCGGATTTATCATTTTGCAGCAGATGGGACTATAAAATGGGTGAGCAAAGACCACTCCTTTGTTCAAGAACTTATTGATGCTGGCATAATCACACCAGAGCAGGCTACCGATCACCCAAAACGCAATGTTATTACCCGGATTTTGCAAGGGAAGAAAGATCACCAGGTGAAAGCATCCGTTACTCAACTTAAGTCAGTTGATAATGGGGACATTATTATGGTATGTAGCGATGGTGTATTGGAGTCATGGACGAACGAGGGACTTTCCACCCTGGTCAGCAGAATGGCGGATACCTGGAAGATCATTTGTGAGATTAAAAAACATTGTACCGAACATTCGAGCGATAATAACACGGCTGTGGTGGCCCGGATATCATAGATACTACAACTCAGTTAATTCCGGTGTATCAAGCTATACCATAGAATTCTGTATATGCTTTCAAAAATGAGAGAAGTGCTTTGGGATAAAGCTTCTCTATTTTCTTTTTAGTTTTCGTATAGTCTGGAACGATTATAATTTGCCTTCCGCTTACTTGATCTCTTTTAGTCCTATGCTCAAGTTTATTGCGCTCATCAAACAAAATATTCATATTATTACCAGCGACTTGTGCAGAATATACCTTACTATTGATTTGAATATAGCGCGACCTTTCTATCCCATGATCAGGGTGATTTGTCACCGCCTCTCCACAAACTTCTTGAATATAATGCAGTACTATCTCATCCGTAAATTTAATAGCATTCGTCAACCATGGGTATAAGGAATGATCTGACCTTAGATTATCAAACCTGTCAACAACAGAAAAACAATTTGCTGCAGCAGCAGATGCAGAATTATAGGGAGCTTCTCCTAAGGTGTCTTTAAAATTAAAGTTTAGCTCAGACTTTGTAACATCTTCATAGTAGGCCACAAATTTATCATCTGACATATTTTCCACTTGGATTTTTTCTCCCAGTATATCCAAAAGGAGAATGCGTTGAGCATAATTAAACTCTTCCGTCCTCTCGACAATACCTTTGATTTCTTCCAATGTATCTAAATAGCTCATTAGCGGAACCAATTATTAAGTATATCAAGACTGATTTTGCTAAAATTCAAATGTATTGCATTCATTACTGAATTTTTCACGAATTCATTCTCTTCAGCTTTTAGGCTGATAGCTAATGTTTCAAATAGCTTTGAATCAGTCTTGATTGTATGGAGCATAACTTTATAGTAGCCCAATCTAACAAGCGGACTGCTTGTTACATTTATTTTGCGAATACATTCAAGTTGTTTTTCTTTGTCATCAAGCACTAACTCTCCAATAAGTTGAAGTAATTGATATTGAATCCACTCATAGTCGTTGAAGTGATCTATTAGCTCATTGATTTTTTCATAGTATCCATCAAGGCTATAATACCTCAGATTCCATACAATATGATTTGATTTCCAATAAAATTTGGGGATGGAATTAAGCCAAACAGGAATGAAAGAATGATCTGGTTTCCAATCGCTATTTCCAGATAATGCTCGCGCCAGTTTTCGCCAATCATGAGCAAGTGTAAGAAATTCCCTAACTTTTGTAGGTCTTAATAGGTCATCATTATCCTCCCCATAAACTAAATCGCCAATATTATTTTCAGCCTTACCGATTAACAATTGATAAAGCTTAGTAGCATAAATGTTATCGATGATTTTTATTTCGGAATCTCCACCAATAGGATCGGATTTTATTTGCTCCTTAGTTTCGGGATCAAAGTCTAATGCATCAAGTTCGATTTCAAAAGTGGATGAGTCCAATATTTGATCTTTTTCCTTGTCAAGGTCATCAATGGATTTTATTGAAGTTTTTTGAGCATTTAGACTTAGAGACATTCCTTTTAGACATCGGTCAACTCCTACAAGTATAGATAGGAGTTCATTATTTGATTTGCCATAAATCCGAATATCGTCCATGAAACGGTAATAATAAACACCGGTTTTGATTACAAACCGATCCAGTCTATCTAAAAGGATATTAGCAAATAGATATGATGCTGCTGGCCCTTGCGGTATGCCTACACCAGGAGTGATCTCATCTCTTGTTCCAGACCACACGTTGAGACATATTGCAAGTAAATCCAATATTGGTTTACTCACTCCTCGCTTTTTTAATTCAAGGATTAATACTGAATGCGGAATTGCATCGAAAAAACCTGTAATGTCTGTTTCTAATATGTGGGTAATAGATTTGATCTTAACTGTTGCTTCAATACTGTCGATAAACCTATTGTAGAGATTAACATAGTATTCAAAAAAATAATAATCTTCGGTTTCCTCATCTAGTAAATTAACCCCATTTTTTTTTTTTTTTTTAACT
>JAGQWV010000449.1 GCA_020437045.1 Saprospiraceae bacterium
GTAATCCTGAATATTGACGATGGTAGTTTGACTATTGAGGCCCAGGACCTGGACTTCTCCAATGAAGCTACTGAGCAACTTACCTGTGAATATAAAGGGACACCAATAACTATTGGTTTTAATGCCAAATTCTTAATTGAAATGTTGAATGTTCTGGATACTGATGAAGTGTTGATGGAACTTTCTACTCCTAATAAAGCAGGAATTCTCTTACCTGGGGAGAGTCCGGATGATGAAGAATTATTGATGTTGGTCATGCCGGTGATGCTGAGTCGCTAACGCATGAAAACCTACTAATGAAGGTTGGACTATTTTTTGGCTCCTTTAACCCGGTACATACCGGTCACATGATTATTGCAAACCAAATTGTCCATCTGACCGGTTTGGATCAGGTATGGATGGTCGTGAGCCCGCATAATCCATTAAAGAAAAAATCAACACTTGCCAATGATTTTGATCGACTCCATCTGGTCAATCTTGCCATTGGTGAAAACACCCGGATCAAAGCATCCAACATTGAATTTAACCTGCCTAAACCGTCATATACGGTAGACACCTTGACCTATCTGCTGGAAAAATATCCGGATTATCAATTTGTATTAATTATGGGAGCGGATAATCTGGAGACCTTACATAAATGGAAAAACTATGAGAAGATCCTGCAAAATCATGAGATCTATGTTTATCTCCGACCGGGGTCCAATGCGCAGATAACCTTCGACAATCACCATATAACGATCTTACAACAGTTTCCTTTGTTGGATATTTCTTCTACTTATGTACGGGAATGTTTACAAAAAGGCATTTCGATCCAATACCTGGTGCCGGATGCCGTCTTTGAATATCTGGATGGAAGTACGATGTATCGATGAAGTTTACTTGCCAAATAACATGAGTACCTTTGTGGTCGTTCTGCTATTGTATGAAATTACTGAATATCCTTTTTCTGTCTCTAACCATCACCGGAATCATAAATGCCCAATCTGATCAACGCATCGGCACCTGGAAATCCTATCTGCCATATCGTCTGGGTCTTAGCGTAACGCAGAGTCCGGAAGCGGTCTATTATGGAACAGAATGGGCCTTACTCAAGATCAACAAAGAAGACCTTAGTTTGGAGTATTACAGCAAAGTGGAAGGCCTCCATGACATTGGTGTACAGGCATTGAAATATGACGATACCGAAAAGGTTTTAATCGTGATCTACCAGAACAGCAACATAGATTTGGTCTTTTCTGATGAGATTGTCAATCTGAACCAGATTGAAGCCAACACCCAAATCGTTGAAGACCGGACCATATACGATGTGTTTGTCCAATATCCTTATGCATACTTAGCCTGTGGTTTTGGTGTAGTACAATTAGACATTGAATCGAGAGAATTTGGCTTTACCACCTTCACCAACACACCTGTCAGGAGTATCATTGAGAGACAAAATACCCTTGTCATTTCGACAGATCTGGGGATCTACGAAATCGAAGAAAACCAGGAAAACAATTTGGCTGACTTTGGAGAATGGCATAAACTGGGTTTTGCTGAGGGCTTACCGCAAAATCATGTGGGACAGAGGTTGGCGTTGATTGATAATGTGCTCTATGCCGGCGTTAACAACGAACTATATCGAAGAGATGATCTTAGATTTGAATTTGTACATCAGGAAAATGGATATGCATTTCAGTTTGCAACGGCAGGACCAGAAGGTATCCTGACAGGATGGTTATGTGAAAATGGTTGTAACGGAAAAAAAATCCTTCTTCAATCCGACGGTCATAAGAAATCTATTACCAATTGCAGTAATAAAACAACCAATGCCGTGGTCGATGAGTCCGGACGGGTGTGGTATGCAGACGATGCCAGAGGCTATAAGTATAGTGAAGGATTCGAAGGCAACTGCCAGACGATCATCCCCGATCGACCCCCAACCCATAATACTGCTCAAATTGCCGCCCACAATCAAAAGTTATATGTTGCGACCGGAGGAGTGACCATCAATTACGGATATCTATTCCGTACGGAAGGATTTTACACCAACGAAAGTGGAAGCTGGCAGTCATTCAATAAGAATAATGTTTCGGAATTAAATCAGCGCGATATGCGCGATTTTCTCGCCGTTGAAGTGGGAAGCGATGGTACAGTGTATGTGGGCACATTCTGGGATGGCCTGATTCAATATAAGAATGAAAACTTCACTGTTTTCGATGATGAAAATTCAAGTCTTCAAAATAGTGTGATCAATCCCGACAGAAACCGTATCACGGATATGAGTTTTGATCAGAACGGTAACTTGTGGATCCTTAATCATGATGCACCCAGACCGGTATCTGTATATACCCGTGAAGGAGAATGGAAAAGTTTTAGCTTGCCCACATCAACAAATCCAGAGCACATCGCTATCGATAATGCGGGCTTTAAGTGGATTTCCGTTGGAGGGGTAGGTTTAGTTGTTTTTGATAGTGGTGCAGATCCGCTTTCGACTTCCGACGACCAATACCGGGTTTTCAATTCAAACAACTCCGGTCTTACCGTAAATTCCATCAATCATATAGCTGCCGATAAAAACGGTGGTGTTTGGGTTGGCACAACAGAGGGAGTGGTGTTTTTCAACTGTGGAAATTTTCCATTCGAAGATAATTGTCAGGGTAAACGGCCAATTGTTGAGCAAAACGGTATCGCGGGAGTTTTACTTGGAGAAGAAAACATCAAAGCTATTGCAATCGATGGTGCCAATCAAAAATGGTTTGGGACGAATAATGGTGTCTTTGTGCAAAGTGAAGACATCGAAACTCAGGTTTTTGCTTTCAACACTAAAAATTCGCCATTATTTGATAACGGAATCATTGATATCGCCATTGACAATCGATCGGGTGAGGTGTTTATTGCCACGAATCGCGGTATCCAGTCGTACCGTGGAGCAGCCATTGATGGAGGAATATTTCACGAAAGTCAGATCACAGTATTTCCCAATCCGGTAAGACCTAATTATCAGGGACCGATCGCTATCCGGGGATTAGCAGAAAATGCCAATGTAAAGATCACGGATGTAAGTGGGCTACTAGTTTATGAAACAACCGCTCTGGGAGGTCAGGCGATCTGGGATGGAAATGATTTAAGGGGAAGAAGAGTTTCTTCAGGCGTGTACCTGGTATTTAGTGCAGCGTCACAAAATCAGTTCAACCCCGACGCGGCCATCACCAAAATTATGCTAGTCAATTGATGGGTCAATGGACTCAAAAGGCCTGATGTCGTGAATGCTCGAGTACTTCCATATAGTATTCTTCGTACTGTGGAAGAATGTAATCGATATCAAATTTCTTAGCTTGAGCAAGGGCATTTGCCCGAAATCTGGCCAACATCTCTGGATTATCCAAAATACGAATAGCATTGGCCGCCATACCTTCTACATCTCCTATATCACTAAGAAATCCAGTAACTCCATCCAAATTCACTTCAGGAATTCCCCCTACGTTTGTCGAAATCACCGGTACTTCACAAGCCATTGCTTCAAGGGCCACCAAACCAAAACTTTCATTTCCGCTGGGGAGTAGAAATAGATCCGTCACGGCCAATAATTCCTCGATAGCGTCTTGTTTTCCCAGAAACCGGGTATCTGCACAAATACCTAAACTTCGACATAATTCTTCACAGGCTGCTCGCTCCGGACCGTCACCAATAAGCAATAATTTTGACGGCATTTTTTCCGACACCTTCTTAAAAACCTTGATGACATCCTGCACTCTTTTCACTTTCCGGAAATTGGAAATGTGCATAAGGATCTTCTCATCATTCGGGGCAATAGCTTTGCGAAAGTGGTCTTTGTCTATTTTCTTAAATCGGGTAAAATCGATGAAATTGTAAATCACTTTAATATCCTTTTCAATATTAAAGTACTCTTCAGTCTTAGATTTCAGATAGTTTGACACGGCGGTAATGCCATCACTCTTATTAATACTAAATTCAACGACCGGGGCAAAACTATGATCTATTCCAACCAGGGTGATATCGGTGCCATGCAAAGTGGTGACCACCGGAATATATTTGCCATGCTTCAGCAATATCTTTTTCGTCATGTAAGCAACGGCTGCGTGCGGAATGGCGTAATGAACATGCAGCAGATCAAGGTTTTCATACTTTACCACATCCACCAGTTTACTGGTCAGTGATGTATCATATGGCTCATATTCAAATAAAGGATAGTTTACTTGAGAGACTTCGTGAAAATATATGTTCTCATGAAAAACAGACAATCGGGCTGGACGCTTATACGTGATAAAGTGCACCTGATGTCCCTTCTTTGCTAATCCAAGGCCCAATTCAGTGGCAAGTACTCCGCTGCCCCCAAAGGTTGGATAACAGACAATTCCAATTTTCATAATTACATCTTGTTTCTTCCAAATTATAATTAAGCCAACCTCAGGATAATAATCATGAGAATACCCAGGGAAAACGTTTTTATTGGTACGGGTATTCTGGTTGATCCATTGTTTCTAGCTAACCCATGGGATGAAAAACAAATTTTGCTGATTTTAGTTTAATCTTTAATCGAGGTGAATACGAAATTATCAAAGAATTCATCGATCAAGCTAAAATTACATCGCAAGAAAAGGTGGCTGTTTATTCGATTCGTGATTTGGAAACATTGTCAGGTGTAAAAGCCCATACCATTCGAATGTGGGAAAAGAGGTATGGTCTACTCACTCCTCAACGGACAGATACCAATATCCGGTATTACCTGGATAAAGATGTGAAAATGCTCCTAAATGCTGCTCTTCTAAATCGGCATGGCTACAAAATTAGTAGAATAGCATGTATGACCCAGCGGCAAATGCATGATGCAGTATTGGAAATAACTGAAAAGAAAGTCGACCGTGAATTACATTCTGATACACTTACCTTGTCGATGTTGGATCTCGATGAAGAAAAATTTGACGCTATCATCAGGCAGCGAATCCGAGATTATGGATTTAAGGTCACCATGATGGAGGTCATATTTCCTTTTTTAAACAGACTGAATGTTTTATGGATGACGGGAAGTATTATGCCGGTACAGGAAAACTACATTGCCGGGTTAATCAGACAGAAAATCTATGTCGCTATTGACAGTCTTCCCCATCCCACTCAACCGAGAGGCACTTTCGTCCTCTATCTTCCGGAGGATGAAGAGCATGAACTCAGTTCTTTATTCATTCAATTTTTACTTAGAGACAATAATTTCCGGGTCATTAATCTGGGTCGTAATGTTTCGTTGGATGATCTTATCCAGGCGACCGACATCCATCGTCCAGAGTATATCTTCACCTTAATTAATGAGGGTCATTTTAAAGAGTCCGTAAAAGAATACATTGAGCGACTTTCCTTGCATTGCCGTAACAGTATAATTTTATTATCAGGCATTCAAATCAGTCAACAGCAGATCAAGAGCCGCATGAATTGGGTGACTTTTGACGGACTGGATGACATTCTTGATTACATTAATGATTTACCTTGATGCTAACATAATTAAGACCAAAACTACTTCCTGGTGAATTCGTGCAGCTATTTACGAATGCCAATTCCTTGCCTTAACTTAAAAGAAACAAGCCCTCCGTAGCCGGCGGATTAGGAAGCCCCGCTCTCACTAGCTGGCAAGAATCGATTTTTTAACATAGAACATCGCTAACTTAACGGCATTTACGAATGCTGATCCTCCTGCACACTGTTTTACGTCAGTAAACTTCCAGATCTCCATGTGGAGAGCTCATCGCATTGAGCGGTTCGTAAAATTACTAGACATAAAAAAGCATTGATTTTCAGGGAATAATTCTATATTTGCAGCCCATTTAGAAAATTTGACTTATTGACATGAATCAATATGAAGTAACTTTCATCGTAGACCCAGTGCTGTCGAGCGATGAAATTGTAGCGACAGCACAAACATATGTCGATCACCTTCAGGGTGAAGGTTGCAAGATCGTACATGTGGATGAGATGGGATTACGCCAACTGGCTTATCCTCTCGGAAAACGTACCACCGGTGTTTATTACA
This sequence comes from Saprospiraceae bacterium, assembly GCA_020437045.1. Lineage (GTDB taxonomy): Bacteria > Bacteroidota > Bacteroidia > Chitinophagales > Saprospiraceae > JABDMH01. The sequence continues at coordinate 6,023 of JAGQWV010000449.1, forward strand.
GCATCGAATTCTCATCGACTAGTGGTTTAATCATCGAAAAGATGGAATTGGCATTTCGACGAGATGAACGTATCATGAGGTTCCTGACGGTTAAACTTGATAAATACGGTATCAAGTACAACGAGGACAAACGTAACGGGCTTATAGGGAAAAAGAAGAATGTAGCAGAACCGGCTGCAGTTGTCGAAGAATCTTCAAAACCAGCTCCAAAACCAGCTCCAAAAGCTGCCGCTCCGGCTCCAGCTCCAGCTGCAGCTGCTGAGGAGGAAGAATAAGCTCATTAACCCATCTTTAAATTTTATTGAATTATGGCATCAAGAGACGATATTAAGTTTCTAAGCAATCCAAAGATTGGATTGAAAGCAAAAAAATATTGTAGGTTCAGAAAGTTTGGAATCAAACACATAGACTACAAAGACCCAGAATTCCTAAAACAGTTTATCAATGAACAGGGAAAAATCCTGCCCAGAAGATTAACGGGAAACTCACTAAAATATCAGAAAAAAGTGGCAACGGCCGTGAAAAGAGCCCGTCACCTTGCTTTATTGCCCTATGTGGCTGACCTTTTAAAATAAAATAGACAATGGAGATTATCTTATTAAAAGAAATAGATAAGCTGGGTGATAAGCATGAAGTCGTCAATGTAAAACCTGGCTATGCCCGCAATTACCTGATCCCTCAGGGTTTTGCCCTTATCGCCAATAGCAGCAACCGTAAACGGTTGGATGAGCTCAAGAGAATTGAGACCGCCCGCGAAGCAAAACTGAAGGATCACTATCAGGAGATTGCTGACAAACTAAAGGATATCGTGTTGAAAGTTGGTGCTAAAGCCGGAACCAGTGGTAAAATCTTTGGTAGTGTTACCAATGTGCAAATAGCCCAACTTCTTAAGGAAGAGCATGGTGTAGAGATTGAGAGACGTAAGATCGTGCTGGTTGATGAAGTTAAAGAACTCGGCAATTATAAAGCGAAGCTTAATCTTCATCCTGAAGTTATCAGCGAAGTAGCTTTCGAGGTAATTCAGGAGTAATCACGATTGTCGCACGCTTTAGATCAGCTTTTTCAACGATGGCGGATTAGAGCCAATAATCTCACTGGAGTTTATTTTAAGCCACTTGGAAAGCACATCTGCATAAACAGACCTGAAGTCAATTTTGTAACTCAGGTCTCCATCATCCAGTAAATTCAGATTGGGTGCCTCGTTGTAAAACCCCGGACTCTGAAGCTTGTCGCCGATGAGAAAAAGATTATTGGCAGCACCATGGTCAGTACCCTGGCTGCCATTTTCCTGTACCCTCCGTCCAAATTCCGAAAAAGTCAAGATCAGAATATCTTCGAATAATCCGTTTGACTTGAGATCCTTTACAAACGTATCTACCGCGTCGGCGTAGATCCTGAGCAAATGGTGCTGTCGCGCTTTTTGATTGACATGTGTGTCGAATCCAGGAAGACTGATATAATAAATTTTCGTGTTTGTGTCTGCTGTAATCAACTCCGCTATTTGTCGCATGCCCTCACCAAATGCATGGTTGGGGTATTGAAATGAAGATCGATAGGTTTTAGCTTTTTGAGTGAGGTATTCAGCAGACTCCTGAACCTCCACCATCGTCTTATAAAGGTAATCCAGATTTGAGGGTCCCGAATTCTTATGTCTCTTACCAACATTGCGAAGAAAAGGATCACTGGTAGCCCGTTGTAGTTTTTCAGGACCTCGCATCGCCAGACCATCCCGAAATTTGCCATGCAATGCCAGACTGAGATTGTCTCCAACTTCTATAGCATGATACGGTACAGAACAATCTTCACAATCACTGTCGAGATATCTGCCAATCCATCCTGTGTTTAGTTTCTCCTCAGATCCACTACCGGTATGCCAGATATCCATAGAGCGAAAATG
>JAGQWV010000450.1 GCA_020437045.1 Saprospiraceae bacterium
CTTAAAATATCGTGCTCTCACTGTTTTTCTTCAAATTTTATTCTGGGTGAATAATGCTTCATTAAAACAATAGATGTGCCATATTACCCCATCCTTAAGTATCTAAACTGTTAGGTTAATTATTTTGAAGAATTATTCTTACTTGATTCGAATTGATCGTTTATTGATTGTGGATTCCAATTCCTAATCAAAGATCTTTGTAAAAGAGGACTACTAAGGAAATACTTCACGAGTTTTCCAGGCTATCTACCAGCGCTTCCCACTCATTTTCGGCCTCACTTAGTTCTCTTTTGAGCTTATGGTATTGTTCCGAGTGCATAGTTGCATCCGGTAGATTATAGAATTCGGGATCAGCCATCTTCAGTTCCAGGGTTCTTATTTCATTTTCGAAATTAAAGATCTTCTTCTCAACCGATTTCACTTTTTTTTGCAATGATTTTATCTCATCCTGGGTAAGTTCCGGATTTTTCTTTTGCTGTTCCTGTGCTTTAAGATCTTGGTCTGATTTATACATGGCTACAGACCGGAGATCATCCATTGCTCTTTTTTCTAAAAAGTAATTTACATCACCCAGGTAGGTATGCATTTTATGATCTCTCAACTCTAATGTCTTGGTTGTCAGATCAGCCAGAAAATCCCGATCATGGGAAATGACGACTAAAGTTCCTTCATAATCCAAAAGAGCTTCTTTCAGAACTTCTTTCGAGGCAAGATCCAAATGATTAGTGGGTTCATCCAATACCAGAAGGTTGATCGGTTGCATCAGTAAATGTGCAAATGCCAGACGTGCCCGTTCACCTCCTGAAAGTACCTTGATCTTTTTTTCGACGTCTTCCCCTGAAAACATAAAAGCACCTAATAATGAACGTACCCGGGTACGCATGCCTTCCGGTGCTCTAAGTTCCATAAATTCCAGAATCGTTGCCTGATCTTCCAAAAGATCAGATTGATTCTGGGCATAATAACCAATGGCCAATTGGGTACCATATTCGACTTGTCCCTCCGATGCTTCTAATTTCTTCAAGAGAATTTTAGACAACGTAGTCTTCCCTTGACCATTTTGCCCTACGATAGCTACCCGGTCACCCCGTTCCAAATCCACATCCAATCCAGATAAGACTTTTTTCTTTCCAAAACTCTTGTGTAAGTTTCTCGCCTTGAGTACGGTCCGGGAGCTTCTTGGTATGGGTAAGAACCGGATGTTCATTTCCTTTTGGTCTACCGCATCCAGTTCAATTCGATCAATCTTATCCAATTGTTTCTGCATCGACTGAGCCATCGATGTTTTAGTGGCCTTAGCCATGAAGCGCTTAATGGTTTTTTCTTTCTCTGCAATTTCCTTCTGTTGATTCTTAAAGGCGGCCTCCTGTTGAGTCCGGACTTCCTCTTTCTGCACCAGATACCGGTCATAGTTCATGACATAATCATAGACCTTACTATTTTCAATTTCAATGACCCTTTTTGCCGTATTCCGGAGAAAAGCCCGGTCATGGGAAATGACCACGACGGCATTCGGATATTCATTGATATATTCTTCCAGCCAGATAATTGCTTCAATATCCAGGTGGTTAGTGGGCTCATCCAGGAGGAGAAGATCCGGTTGTTGCAGTAAAAGTTTAGCCAACTCAACACGCATCTGCCAACCACCACTTAGTGTAGATATAGGTTTATCAAAGACACTTACGTCAAAGCCCAGCCCCTTGAGTACAAGCTCTATCTTTTTATCCATACTGCCCACCTCATAGTGATTGAGCCTTTCTAAATTGAGATGGAAAGCTTCCAAGAGATCCAGGTATTCCTGACTTTCATAATCCGTAGCTTCTTCAAGAGACTTCTGCAATTGATGATGTTCCGCCTCCAGAGCCACTACTTCGGTAAAAGCCTCCTGAGCGGCTTCCCGGATTGTTTTTTCGGGATCGATGGTTAGTGTTTGAGGTAGTAAACCCAGTCGAATCCCCTTTTGCTGACTAATCTGGCCATCATCGGGGCTCAATTCTCCCGAAAGAATACTAAATAAAGTAGATTTACCATATCCATTTCGTCCGATCAAGGCGATTTTATCCTGAGGATTAATTTGAAAAGACACTTGCTTAAAAAGCACTCGTTCACCGTATTGGATACGGATATCCTGTAATTGAATCATACTAGTTCCAGTTTACCGCATCAGGCATTTTGGCAATCACAGAAAACACATTGCCTTTGTTTGTCATTATTTGTTCCCACAATTTCTCGGGCTTTGACTTAAAAAGATAATTGGGATGCATATCAGCCAAAACCCAGGATCCATATTTTAATTCCTCTTCCAGCTGGCCGGAAGACCATCCGGAATAGCCAATATAAAACCGAATGTTTTGGGATGTTATTAATTTCGACTCTACCAAGAATTTTAGTTTATCATAATCCCCGCCCCAGTAGACTCCATTTCTGATTTTAATGCTTCCTTCCAACAGGTCGCCAACGTTGTGCAAGTAATGCAGGCTATCAGTTGCGACAGGGCCACCAAAAAAGACTTCAGCTTCCAATTCCGGAAAATCACTTAGGATATCTTCCAAGTTGACATCCATTCTACGATTCATAATAAACCCCACAGTACCTTCTGCCTGATGTTCCGTCAGGACAACCGCTGTACGTCGGAAGTTAGTGTCCAGACTAAACGGTTCTGCAAGCAGTACGGTTCCTCTATCTACAGTTTGGGTACTCATTTCCTTTTCTTCAAAGATTCAGAGAGCCCTGGTTATTGACTCACTATGAATACGTTTGACCATTGCCTGAAGCACTTTTCCTGTTCCTCCGACTTCCACGAATTCATTTATACCATTACGGACCATTTCCTGAATAGTGGTGGTCCATCTAACCGGAGAAGTTAGTTGCTTGATCAGAAGTTCTTTTATTTGGTCAGCATCTGTTTGCGGCTGACCATTTACATTTTGATAAATGGGACAGGCTGGATTTGAAAATGTGGTAGATGTCACAGCCTGTGCCAATTCTTTGGAGGCCGGTTCCATCAAAGGAGAGTGAAATGCACCACCCACGGCCAATTCAATGGCACGTCGAGCACCAGCATCTGTCAATTTTTCGCAGGCATTTTTCACAGCTTCCTGCTCACCGGATATTACTAATTGACCAGGACAATTATAGTTTGCTGCGATCACTACTCCGTCAACCTGATCACAAATCTGCTCCACAATATCGTCGTCCAGTCCAACGATGGCGGCCATTGTACCAGGTATTGCCTCGCAGGCTTTCTGCATAGCTTCAGCTCTGATTCTTACCAAGTTTAGACCGTCTTCAAAATTTAAGGTTTTATTACAAACCAGGGCTGAAAATTCACCTAAAGAATGTCCCGCCACTGCCGAAGGCAAGCTCCCTCCCTCCATCTCTGCCTTGATTACCGAATGGAGAAAAACGGCAGGTTGGGTCACTCGAGTTTGTTTCAGATCTTCGGCAGTACCTTCAAACATAGTAGTTGCAATATCAAAGCCAAGGATTTCATTGGCCTGACTAAATCGTTTTCTGGCCATTTCAGAACTTTCATAAAGATCTTTACCCATGCCAACAAACTGTGAAGCTTGTCCGGGAAAAATATAAGCTACCTGCATTTAATGTAATTTTGAGCTTATCAAATTCAAAAATTCAGACCTTGTTTCCTCCTTTCGAAATTCTCCGGTAAAAGCGGAGGTAGTGGTCACTGAGTTTTGTTTTTGTACCCCTCGCATCATCATACACATATGTCTTGCCTCGATGACAATAGCAGCGCCGATGGGTTGCAAGACCTGTTGGATGCAATCTAAAATTTCATGAGTCAGACGTTCCTGCACCTGCAATCTTCTGGCAAATATGTCAACGACCCGGGGTATCTTGCTCAAACCAACAATGTGTCCATTAGGTATATAAGCTACATGAGCTTTACCAAAAAAAGGTAAGATATGATGCTCACAAAGACTGTAGATTTCGATATCCTTGACCAGAACCATCTCACTATATTGCTCTTTAAAAAGGGCACTTCGCAGTACGCCTTCCGGATCAGCTTCGTATCCTGAAGTGAGAAATTGCAATGCCTTAGCTGCACGCTCCGGAGTCTTCATAAGACCTTCCCTATCCGGATGCTCTCCCACTGCTAATAGGAGTTGCTCATAATGAGCTATCATTGAAGCGGTTAATTCTTCATTAGAGATTTCTTCATTTAGATAATTCATCTGCTACTTTGCATTGGTGACTTAATCATATGTCCTCTTCTCTAAGTCAATTTTTATCGAAAATGTTCAACCCTGCTCACAGGATTCTTCCTAGACCCGCAAAAGTAAACAATAATGATAGAGTTACCACCTCTCAGTGAGCCTACTTTATTCAATGATCTCTAAACGTTCGGTGGTGTCATCCTCTATGTTTGTCAATCACTTAACCAACTTCATCTATTAAGTGACTATCTTGCAAACGAAGAAGTATAGTACTTTGTTGAAGATGTTATGAAGGTATTAGCCCTAAAAAAGCTTATAGATTGTTCAAA
>JAGQWV010000451.1 GCA_020437045.1 Saprospiraceae bacterium
TCAGAATTACTTGATTATAGGTTTGGAATTAGCTGGATTTTATAGTGCTAAGAATTATTTATGTGGCTAGATAGTTTAATCTATAGTGTACGCCGGGATTTTGGAAATGATTTTTTTTCCGATCATTTTATCAAAGCCTTGGATGATAGTATCTCAAAGGAATTACAACAGAAAACAGGTGTTGATGTACACAAAGAAAATGGGAAGGTATTCCTTGCTCAACTAAGAATTAATTACAATGTTGCCGAGTATATTTCCAACCTGCATGCTGCTATCGGGGTATTAATTGAGGTTATGAAAGTTACTATTTCGTGGAATCCATCGAATCTCCACCAAAGTACCACCGAGATAGATTTGTCAAATGATAGAAATCGGATTTGGATTAGGGATTTCGATGTGGGTGAATTTATGGCAATATATGAGAGACAGATCAGGAATAATCCTCCGGTCAAATTAGTTAAACCGGTTAAAACCTTCAGATTGGAGATCGATCATTTTCATTATGAATCTCTTTATTTTCAAATTCGGTTTAGGTTATGCAAAGCAGAAGCAGTTGAGGAGTTGATGGCTGATGTCCAGGTCTTTATCACCAACTGGAATCAGGCTGGTGCAAGGCAAGGATATATTCATTCTTCCAGGGTAGTGACGAGGGATCCGGAGTACCTGGAATATTATTTTGATTTTGGCAGTGCTGGACTTTACGGTATCGAAGCATTATTGCATCGGTTGGAGCGGTATGATTTTATTGATTCTGTAAAAGTTACATCATATAGATCTTGGATCTATGGTGCCAATGATCAATAAACACCGAATATAGGATGTCAATTGGATAAAATTGAAATCAGATCACCATATGGTGAAGTGAGAAAAGTAAGAAGATTGCGGGGAGGCAGTCGTCCCCTCATAGGGGAGCCAGAGGGGTGCGTGAGCGGTAATAAATTCATTGAGATAGCTTTACATTGTCGGCAAGATATCTTACAGATTTGAAAGGAATTTGGTCAACCAAATTAAATATTTGAGTTGGATAAAGGCTTACCAACTGGATGCCTGCAAAGAATGAAATACGTTAATAATCGATGACGTGCCCGTATTTACAGCTATTTGTATCGGAATAAAAGTCTAATGCATATAGCCGGTTTAATTGACCTTCTCTGGTTTCATCATTTTTGTATTCATCTTGGTCGGGAGTCTGAATACATCGCCTTGCTGATTGCAGAAATAGATGCTCGATGGTGAGATTTGGCGTCCGTTGCCATCGGCCCAAAGCGAGTAAAATTGTGGATTGGCCTGTACCGGTCTGCGGGCATAATTGTGGTTGTAAGGGCTACCCTGGGTCATTTGCTTTACCTTAGTCCATGTCTTCCCTTCATCATGGCTGATCCACATTACGATTTCCCCGCCTGGATTATAGGATTGCGGACCATCAGCCGTTGGGGCGATCAATCTCCACGAACCGTCCCGTTCGATAAAAAGAGATCCGGTATCGTAATTATTATTTGAAGTGGTGATGTCGTTAATTTGCCATTGTCCATTTTTCCAGTGGGCAATCCGCCAGGTGCGAGGATCATTTTTCGGACCCGCTTCAAAGCCTTTGGACGTAATGTACAACACCACTGGATTGCCGTCGGGATCGAATGTGATGTCTTTCAGATAAACATTTAGATTTTCGGAGTCATAATCATGGATAAGAGCAGGATTCTTAACCTCCGTCAGCGGTAAATCCAGTTTTTGGCCATCGACCGATTGCCAGGATTTTCCAAAATCCTTGGTTTGCACATAATAGAGATTGGTACGCCAGTTAAGTCCATTTTTTGTTTCGGTGTCCGGATGATAGTTGAAGGCAGAAGCAGCAGTACCATGCTGAACGGCACTAATCTGATAATGACCTTTTTGGATGGCTGCGATGCGATTCCATGCTGACCATTCCTTACCATCTTTACTGGTCATAAAACAGATGGTCCGGTCAGCAGGATAATTGTACTTGGTAAAAAAACTCACATAACCCTGATCTGGGACATACCAGGTCTGCATATAGGAAAAATTGTCCATCGGTACTGTTTTTCCATCTTCGATTTTTGTGGCGTCAACAGGTACAAATTTATTTATATCATAAGGCTTTGCACTCCGATGTACATACGAAGGACGGGAGCGACCATGCGAAGTGGAAAACAGATAAATGTAACCCTGACGGTCCATCGACAATATCGGATTATCGTGTGCGTCAATGGTCTGTTTGTCTAATACCAGGGTGGGTTTCGCTACTTTACCAGTTTTATGGTCAAAGTATGAAACCATATGATATAGGGTAGAATTGTCTTCATTGGTACCACCATAACAAAAGAATGTTTTGTCTACTTCCTGACGATAAATAGCAAATGGATTGTGCTTGGCACAATAGGTGCCCATTCCTCCGCTGTATTTAAATTTATATTCATTATCCAGCGGCTGATTCATATACCAGATACCGTGAAATCCATCTACTTTTTTATTGAGTAATATTCCTTCTTTCTTGACCAGATCCGGATGAACGTTCTGCTCATTTGTCGTGGTGACTTGTCTGGACGAGCTACAGCTTGCGAAATAAAGAACAGAGGTGATTACAAAAACGATCTTGATGCGACTCATTAAATGGATTTGTTAGAACTTTTAAGAATTATTTTTTTTGCCACCATAAAGGGATAGTATATATCGTGACATCATTAATTTGGCTGGGTGTATTAAGATTTCGATCTATTTCGGAGTTCGGGTATGGAATCCTGTTAGGTGTACCGAAAGGATTCTGCATCTCCGGAATACCGGTCCTGCGTTGATCGTTAAAAGCCTCCAGACTTTGAAACATCCAAAATGAAATATATTTCTGCTCAATGATGTGTTTGAGTGTCAGATTGTCCACAGATGGAAAAACCGTACTTTGAGAAGTGTAAGTGCTTATTCCATCAGCATCGATGCCTGCTCGCTTTAAGGCTTCAGTCACTGCCATCTGATAGGCGGAATTGGCGTTTTCCATTTCTCCCATGCGAAAATAGACTTCCGCTTCGATAAACTTAATTTCATCATAAGTAAGCAGTGGCTGGCTGGCGTCATCGAACAATACATTATCGATCGAAGGAGCGGAGTATGTAGTATGTGATAAATCGGCTTCAGCACCCCCTGGTTGTGCCCCGGCATAAGCGTCATTAATTTTCGTAAACCAATTGACAGCACGTGGATCTTCGATGGACTCATTGTAACTGTTTAAAATGTCTATAAAAGTACTGCTGATCGCAAAGCCTTGTTGTGACTTTTGGTATGCAGTCCACGGATTGTCATTGCTTGACCCCGGAAGGTACCCGTTAAAGATCATCGATTCATCAGCTGATGTAAAACTGTTGGAAATGGCGCTCAGAATTTCCTGATTTTTAGGATCAACATTGCTCAGACGGTTTAATAACCTGGCCTTCAAAGCATAGGTTGACTTCTTCCATAAATCAATATTTCCATTAAACTGAAGATCGATGGGATTGACCGCTGTAATAGACGTTTTGTTGAAATCAGCAATGGCCTCATCCAGGGTGGACAGCATATACGAATATATCTCTTGCTGGCTGTCAAATTTGGGTTGACGGATCAAACTACCCTGAAGTGCTTCTGAATGCGGCATTTCACCAAAGAGGTCGGTTCCAATACTAAGTGTATAGACATACAGAAATTTTGCTATTCCGACAGCATGATACTGTCCAGCTTCACTGCCACCATCACTACCTTTCTCGATCACTACCTTCAGGTCGTTAAGTACCGCATAGATACTATTGAAAAAACCACTAATATCGGATGGGAGCCGGGGATTTAAGTGGACATTGGTGGCATGCTCGACAAATAGACTGGCGTAGACTCCCGCAGGATTACCGGCGATACCCTCGAAAGTACTGACCATCGACTGAGGTAGAAGTAAAGAAATGGGAACATCTGTTGGTGAATTTGGATTCTTATTAATCTCATCAAGAATGTCATCGCTACAAGAGAAAGGTATAATAACCAGCACGATGATGATCAGAGACTTGTATAAATTATTTAAAAGCATTGCTTAGTCTTTATTTTTAGAAAATTAGATTTACACCACCGCCAAAACTCTTGGTTTGAGGGTACGAATTGTACGACTCTCCTTCTGTGTTGTTAAACATTTCCGGATCAAAATGAGGCAAGGCTGCATTTAACCAGAGGTTGCGTCCGTTTAGAAAGAGGGAAGCTGACTGAAGGAAAGAGTTTTGCAGCGTGGACGATGGTAAGTCATATTCCAGACGAACTTCCCGAAGCCGAATATAGGTTGCATCGAAAATATTTGATTCTCGGATCGGATCTTGATTCCGGCGATAAAAATCAAAACCGCGCTGAATGGTAATGTCGTTGTTACCCTCGACTACTAATGCCCCTGCGTCATCGTAGTACCCTTTGACGCCTTTGAAAATATAGTCCTGGTCTCTTGCCTCTGTTTCGGATAGAATGCCATATAATCTACCTAATCGAGTATATCCGGAAGAAAGGACACCTCCCTGTCGCCAATCCACTTGAATCGCCAGCGAAAGATTTTTGTACCGTAAGGTATTTGCAAACGTCATCTCAAAATCAGGCTGGGCACTGCCAAGAACAATGGATTCCGTTGATCGAAGGGGCATGCCATAGAAGGGATTAGCACTTCCATTGGCCAACGTCGGTCTGCCATCTACCACCACTTCGCCGCTGGAGGGATCACGAGCGTAGCCTAAACCGAACAGCGAAGGGAACTCTTCGCCTTCCCTGGCAATGGACTGGACCAGAAAACCTCCCAGGTTCAGCTGTTCGATCCCCTCTGCCAACGATATAACTCGATTGGTAAATGAAGTATAGTTGACCAGCAAGTTCCAGTTCCAGGTTGAAGTTTTTACCGGTGTCAGATCCAATGAAATTTCATGTCCTTTGATGCTCATTTCACCGGCATTACGCAATTCACTGGTAAACCCCGTACTACCTGCAATTGGCACATTGTAAATCTGTCCTTCAGCTTTCGTATCGTAATAGGTATACGCTAGTCCAATCCGATTTTTTAGAAACTGCAGATCGACGCCAAGCTCAGTGGTTTTGGTATTTTCAGGACTAAGATCGGCACTATTGATTTGATTACTTAGGGTAAAGGCACTTAGATTCTGATAGGGCCAGGTAAAAGCCCCTGCTGCCCGGGACGCACTAAATACCGTCTCCACGGAATGGGCAGGGCCGGCTTGGCCAACTTCGGCAACACTGGCGCGGATTTTCCCAAAACTCAGGATATGGTTTGGGATATTTAAGAATTCAGTAAAGACTACACTAAGACCTACTGAAGGATAAAAGAAGGTTCGGTTCTGCCGGGGCATATTCGATACGATATCATTTCTTCCAGTGGCCGTAAGGTAAATGGCGTTTTTATACCCCAGACTTAAATTTCCAAAAAATCCGGCTACCCGTGACCGGGAGAGCGATTCACTGGTTGTTTGTACCGCTGTATTGGAAATATGATGAAATCCTCCAATGACGATGTCGCGGCCGGTATTGGCAAGATACTTTGAACGGACATCATAAAATTCATTACCTAATAATAATTCGGCCTGGAGAGATTCAGTTATATCTTTTTTTATAGAGATGTTTACGTTAGAATTTACCTGCTGGTAATTCTGGCTGGAATTGATAATCGCACCACCACTCGGTGGACTTGTGCGACCAGATCCGGATCCTAATTCATCAATAACTTCTCCACTGGTTGTAAACTGGTCTAATCCGATTCGGTAATTGAAAGTCAGCCAATCGAGTATTTTGTAGTCCACGCTAACGTTGCCGAAAATTCGGGATGTTTTGTCGATGTCTGAGTTATTTTCCAGAGCCCAGTAAAAATTATCATGCTGACCCCGGAAATTGATTTGTTCGTAAGGATTACCTGGTACATGGGTGGGTTTCCCTTTAAGATTATAAGTAGGGGGAACGGCAAAGGTAGCCCACCAGGGAAGGCGGACGGAATTTATTTTATTATCAGAATAATTAATGGAGGTACTTACTTTTATTTTTTCCGAAAGATCAAAACCTCCGGCAAATTTTACGTTCTTTCGATCCATATCACTATTGGGTAGAATACCCGATTGATTGGTGTATCCAAAACCCAGTTGATAGTTTCCGCCAGCGAAGGAGTTGGCAATCGAAAGGTTACTATTGTAGGTGCCACCGGTTCGAAAGAGGTCTCCCGGATTGTCATAAACGGCTGCAACTTCCTGTTCTCCCAGTTGGTTGGTGTAGGTCCCCATTTCACTGATTTTGGGACCCCAGGAGAAAGCAGAATAAGGATCAAAAGTAAAGTTGGTGCCCTGACCATACGTCGATTGGAGATCGGGGAACATTGATATTTGATCAAAATTGTAGCTGTTTTCAATACTGATTCTGGGTTTTCCATTATTGGTGCCAGCTCCATTGTAGGTCTCAATAATAATGACCCCGTTGGAAGCTCTGAGGCCGTATAAGGCAGCGGCAGTAGGTCCTTTTAATACGTTAATCGATTTAATATCTGATGGGTTGATATCAATAGCACGTGAACCGCTGGCAATAGGCATTCCATCAACTACATATAGAGGTTCATTATTTCCGGTAAAGGACCGGCTACCTCTGATGTTGATGCGGGGCTGACTACCTGGTGCTCCGTCTCGCTGGCGTACAATCAAGCCCGCAACCTTACCTTGAAGACTGTTGATAATGTTTGGATTTCCAACGGAAGTAAGGCGATCACCTTCAATTTCCTGGGTGGCATAACTCAGTTCTTTTTTCTCCCTTTCGATACCAAAGGCAGTTACTACTACTTCATCCAGACGGTTGGTACCGATGGATAATTGAATATTTATTTCCTGGCGCGGTCCTACGGTTTCTTCCTGGGATGAGTAGCCCGTGTAGGAAAATTGCAACCTGGATGATTGACCGGTCACCGAGATCTTATAATGCCCATCAAGATCGGTAACTGTGCCATTGCTAGTTCCCAGTTCCAGAACTGTGGCCCCTATAAGGGGTTGTCCCTCTTCATCTGTTACGACACCTTCAATTTCAATTAGCTGAGCTAAGGCAGAATAACCCAAGCCCAAGGCACCAAGCGGTGTCAGCAATTCCCTGTCCGAGCCACTCCTTTGTAAGCTGACGGCACCTTTTTTCTCCAACGCTTGTATTTGTTTGAATTTATTGGCCAATTTTCTTTTGGTGCGAACACCTTTTTTAGTGTCGCGATATATGACACAATATCGGTCACCCAATAGATCATATTTTAGTTGTGACTCGGCAAGTAATGAAGTGATCGCCTGCTCCAGTGAATTATAAATAGAAATATCAGCTTTAACATTTATGTTTTTTATAAGATCTGCATCGTAGGCAAAGAATATCTCATATTCTTCACTTAATTTATCCAGAGCTTCGCTCAAGGGAATGTCACCATTTTGAACGCTTAAGGAGTGATCAAAATCAGTAGAAGGATTGGCCAGTATCTTACCGGAGAAAAGGAAGACGATCAGGCACATTTTGTAGAATGTAGGACGCATACAATTTTAGTTATATGACTGGATTAATGTCTTTGATTTATTTTATTAAGGGCATATAAACACCAGTACCGTTCTTGGTGTCCAAGATCCAGAAGTAGAATAAATATTGTATATGTATATGCAATATCTATTTAGAAACAAATAGTCTTTATGGCAGTAGAGATTGATTTTAAAATCAATAAAGACTTTTAAAATGTTTTTCTAAAATAAATCAACATTTAATCCATTTGAATAAATTAATATAATATCAAGACTTTATCTTCAGGTACTTTTTCAATGGTAATGTTTATGGCTTTGCTTAGGAGCGTAATAGCACTTTCGAGGTCATTTGATGAAAGTGGCATTGATATGTTTCGTGTCTGTAAGTCCTCGTTGGTATAGACCGTTCTCCATCCATAAATTTCTTCTATTCTATTCATGACATTAACCAAGGGAGTGTTTTGGAACTGAAGAATGCCATCTTTCCAGGATGTAGAGTTTTCGGGCTCTACCTGTCTTTTACTTATCCGGTGGTCTACTCGGGTGGAGTAGGTTATCTGGTCTCCTGGTTCCATATATACTTCGGTAAGGGTGTCCTTTTGCAGATTTAATTTGACTTGCCCTTCTTCCAGGGTCACTTCGGTGCTAAACTCTTTTTTATCTACATTAAAGGTAGTTCCAAGGACTTCCACAGTCAGGTCGTCAGTAATAACCAGAAAATTTCTTTTATCCTTTTTTTTTGCAACATGGAAATAGGCTTCTCCGTCAAGCCATATTTTCCTTGGATTTCGTTTGTGGTATTTTACTTCTGAATTCGCATTAAGCGTTATTTCGCTGCTATCATTCAAAACGATTTTTAATTGTTGGCCATACGCTGTTTTTTGTACAATCACCGGATTTAATACCAGCTGCTGTAAAGAAATTGAAATGGCAATTAGAATCAGAACGGATGCAGCAATCCGAAGTATGGGTGATCGAAGGGAGGGCTTTCTCTCGCCGTTTATTTTGCGACCTGAATTCCGTTTTTGAATTTCAGACTCGAATTTGTTCCATTGCTCGTTCAGGATTGCTGGAGTGTGTACTTCTCTTTTAAATTCAAAGGGTATTCCCTTCAATAAGGAAGAGGCCTTTAATACCAATAAATCTCTTCCGGGTTTTTGTGCGATCCATTCATTCCATGATTTCGAAAGCGTCTGATCATCCTCCAGTATCCAACGACGGAATTCTTCATTTTGAAGGAGATCATTTAGATTTTCGCTGTCTTTTTCAAACATAAAAAGTAGCTGCTTTATATAATAGAGGGTAGTTTTTGCATTATTTAACCCTCCAGAAAGAAAAAAAATATTTTTTAGTAATATCCTGAGATATGGTTTTCTTGCATTGAATTTAGTTTATATTTGAAAAGATACGGGAGTTGCCATCCTGTTCTATATAATTTTTGAGGGAATGAAAGTTCGGAAGGATCAATTGGTTTCTATCTGGAAAAAGTTTCTTGTGGGAGACAGACAAGCCTGCCGTGAGATTTTTTATAAGTGTTATTTAGATCTCTATAATTATGGGATGCGATTGGGATTTTCGAAAGAAATCGTTGAAGATCAGATTCAGGAGCTATTTCTCTATCTGTATGAACACTGTGAAGATCTCAACTCCGAAGTCAATAATGTTTTGTCTTATTTGATGATTTCCCTTCGCCGGAGATTGATTAACATGAAGCATTTTGATTATACGGAGTTATCTGCTGATGATACTTTGGATCACTTTGAATTAGGAATCGAGGATATTATCGTACATGGTGAAGATTCGAAGTCTCTGGAGACGGTTTTTGCTAAGACGTTGGATCAACTTCCTGCCAGACAACGGGAGGTAATTTATTTGAAGTATTATTATAATTTTTCCATACCGGAGATTGTAGAGGTCACAGGTATTTCCTATCAGGTAGTGGCTAACATGCTTTACCGGGCCATTAAAAAATTGAGAAAGGAAGAACAGTTAAGAAGACTTCTTTCATAAAATCTCTATCTATATCCGATTCATTCTAGCCCGAAGTAGATGGTCGGCCATCACCAGAGCGGCCATGGCTTCAACAATCGCTACCGCCCGGGGAACTACACATGGATCGTGGCGACCTTTTCCGGAGACAATCGTCTC
>JAGQWV010000452.1 GCA_020437045.1 Saprospiraceae bacterium
TGTCTTCTCGTTCAATGATACTAGTATTCTGTCCTAACCAAATTACCTGCCCCCCCGGGAATTCTAATGGGAACTCAAAATAGGAATCCACCACTCCATTTTGCAGAATTTGATTGAAGACACCAGAAACCGCAGGAAGATAATCACTTCTGACAAATACCGAGAAATGGTACCCTATGAGAGATTCCTGAGCAAGAGGCGCAGATTGAAGTCCCTTTTCATTTACAAATGTAATGATCCCATCAAAATTTACGGTATATATTATATCATTGACCTGATCTAAAACTGTTTTAAGCTCCATCACTGCTTTAAAATTTTAACTATTACCCGTATTTAGTTCTCATTTCAACCTACCATCTTACTTTAACACTTAAATGTATTTCATCCAATTCTTGTTCCAATTTCTAGTCCTAAAACCGCAAAATGACATTTTTCGGATTTAATCTCATCTGCATCAGGACTTAATAAAAGGATTTGTAGAGGTTTTACCGATAAAATTTTGCCAACTTTTGGTGAAGTTGATCAGGAGTAAAAGGTTTGGACAAGAAATCATTCATTCCATATTGCAACACTTTCGTTTGTTGCTCATTCAGGGCGGAAGCGGTCAGGGCAATAATAGGGGTTCCCGTATTGCGACCATTCCCATTTCGGATCAATTTTGTGGCTTCAAACCCGTCATAGATCGGCATGTGGATATCCATCAAAATAAAGCTGTATCGAGTTGTAGCACAAAGGTCCACGGCATCCTTTCCATTGGTTGCTATATCGTATGCTATATTTGCTTTTTGCAATAACCTGCTGATATACTTTTGATTCATAAAGTTATCTTCGACCACCAAGGCTTTCTGACTCAATTCCTTGCTAATTTGTTCAAAAGGAGCTGCTCCTGAATTGTCAATCAATGCCGGCTCCAACAATGCTACTTCAAAAGGTACCATTGCGGCCATAATCGTTCCTTTTCCATAAGAGCTATTGATCTCGATTTTACCACCGAGTAACTCCAAAATTTCCGTGGTGATTGGCAGACCTAGGCCCGTGCCGCGGTTAAAATTGTTGTCTCGCTCAACCTGCGTAAATTTCTGAAAAATGCGATCGATATCCTTATCTCTAATTCCTACTCCACTATCAATTATTTTAAAACGTATGGTTGTTTTAGCATATTTATCAGGGACCACATCCACTTCCATTCGCACACGACCCCTTTCCGTAAATTTAATGGCATTGCCTACCAAATTATTTAAGGCTTGTTGTAGTAGGATCTCATCACCTTCTACATATTGAGGTACGTTTGGATCGATCTTCAAGTGAATTTCTATTCCTTTTTTATGAGCACTAATTTGAAACAGTTGATAGATTCGTTTCAAACATTTATGTAAGTCAAAAGGGTTATTCTTTAGATCAATTTTACCGGATTCTATTTTTGCCAGATCGAGAATGTCGTTTATTAATCGAAGTAGAAATTTAGATGAATAATCGAGTGTTTCTATGTATTCAAGCTGCTCATAAGAAGGACCGGTATCTTTAAGCAAACTGGTCATACCGATAATAGCATTAAGAGGTGTGCGTATTTCATGGCTCATGTTGGCTAAAAAAGTCTTTTCTGCCTTTTCCGCTTTTTCGGCAATGTTTTTGGCCCGGATTAATTCTTCATTAAAAATCATCCTTTCGGTAATATCCGATTCGATGGCCATAAAACCTTTCAATTGGCCTCTTTCATCACGGAGAGGATTACAATGAATATGCACCCAATAAGGAGTTCCATTTTTGTGATAATTCACAATTTCAGCTTCAAAAGCTTTTTCTTCGCGCAATGACCGGGACATTCGTTCTATGACTTTCGTATCGGAATCCGGACCTTGTAGTACTTCGCCAGGAAATTTGCCTCTAATTTCATCCGGTAAATATCCGGAAAGACGAGTAAAACCATCATTTATCCACTCCACCTTTCCACTGACATCCGTTATAATGACACCATTGGTAGTTTGGCTAGCCACTAACGACAACCGTTTGATATTTTCTTGTGACGACTTGAGGTTAGAAATATCACGGCTTACTCCGACAAGACCAATAATTTGTCCGGCAGCATCTCTAAAGGGATATTTGGAAGCCAGAATCCAGGCTCCCTCTCCTTTTGCATTCTTGACATAACTCTCCCGATTGATCATGGGAAGGCCTGTTTCCAAAACCTCCAGATCTGCCGCTTTAAAATAAGCAGCCAAACTGGGAGGATATATTTCATCATCGGTTTTACCAATCAAGTTTTCCATTTTTTCCAGACCGGTAAATTTCAAGTCTGCCTGATTAGCCAGAATTTTTTCGAGGTTCTTATCTTTTAAATAAATAGGATCAGGAATATGATCGATTAAGGTTCTTAAAAGATGTCGTTCATGCTGCAGATGCTTTTCCGCCAAAACTCTTTTTTCCCTTTCTAAGGCATTGTCCAGCGACTTAGCAAAAAATTGAGTTACCGGAAATAATTCATTGCACTGCTCTTTGGACAGCTGCGGAATTCGTGAGAAATAGAAATACCGGTTTGCTCCCAGTGTAAAGAGATAATGATATTCACGGTCATCTTTATATTCCTCATAAAATGTCACATTTTTAGAGAGAAAATGTTCGACGACAGTACGTACAAGACCCCTGTTTTGCAGATAGGTTGGAATAATAAAAATTATTTCCAGATTTTCATCTTTCGCTTCAACCACCGCCCCGGCAGTACAATTAAGTCTCCTTAACCAAAGGGCAATAGACTTTGATAGGATTCTCTGATAATCTAATTCACTTCCGATGGCTAAAGTCAATTCGAGCAGTACCTCAGCTAATATGTTACGGTTATTCTGGTTCATCCAATTTGCAAACGACTGCTGTTTTATTAAATATTTCCAGGTAGCACTCTCCACTGTTGGCAATTTCTCCGAGCGTAAAAGCACCAAAGCCCAATCGATGGGGATCCAGGTTATAAATTTCTTGATTAAAATCCTGATTCATAAATAATAGCCTCGAAATACAGTCAATGATAAAACACTCTGATTTTTCAATTCCGGTGGAAGATTGCACAGCCAAATCTCTCGCTCGCTTCGCTCCTTCCAGGAGTTGATTTTGTTCGCCAAAGAGAACGTGCACGTGGCTACCTTGTTCGATATTATCCAGGGTAAAAATCGAACCATCCTCCTGCTTAAATGGATCCCTAACCACCATTTCACCACCCAATTTTGCGATTCCAAATGCGTATGATTGCGTTGCCTCGAAGAAGGTTTCTAATTTGAAGATTTGATTTGAGTGCCTCTGTATCACCTCCCGGTATATATCCATCGCTGGTCGCCATTCCAATGATTTTATTTTATTATGCTCTGCCTCCGTGACTTTCAGTGGCTCACTAATCACCTCCCACCCATGCGAAACACCGAGAGATGTTTGCAGATCAATAATGGATACTACGGCA
Source organism: Saprospiraceae bacterium (assembly GCA_020437045.1). Lineage (GTDB taxonomy): Bacteria > Bacteroidota > Bacteroidia > Chitinophagales > Saprospiraceae > JABDMH01. The sequence continues at coordinate 3,443 of JAGQWV010000452.1, forward strand.
CCTCCCTGGATTAATCCGGTATTACTAAAAACACAAGGAATCCCTTCAAATTTCAAAGATCCAGTACCCCCTCCCACATATCGCGGCAGGGTTCCAAATGAGTTGTATAAGGCATCGGTTAGATTCGTTTTGTTAAGGGCAAACGCATCGATAAAAATAAAAATGGTCTTATCGACTGGATCTACATTTGCAAAAACACAATCGATGCGCTCCTTTATTTTATCAGGAGTAAAATCCAGAAAATCAGCGGTATGCATTGTTTCCTTAAAAGCAACTATGACGGTTGCGTCCGTATATCGCTCTCCTTCGAAAAGAATTTCAGGAAATAGTCCACCGGTGACTTTCAGGTTGGTATTTTGCAGTACAGGATCATATTCAGCTTTCGTAAAGACCGTACCTTCTGCTGCCAGCACCAGTACCGAGGCAAAATGCTCCCTTTCCAACTGCAAAAGCGCCGCTGCAAATTCTCCGACATTATGTCGACCTGGTAGTAAAAGTTTTTTCATTCCTTTCCTTTATTTTCCGAAGTATTCATGCTCTTAAGCCAGAATACAATACCATCACATTTATCAGCTCCTGACGATGAAATATGATAATCTATGGGAATTGGGGTTGGCTTTATGCTCCAATCGGTAAAAAAGAAAATTTACTCATCTACTAGGTACAAAATAAATAGCAAATTCTCAACAGCCAGACCCACCGGGATCAACTAACACGCACACAGCAGTTTGCTTAAAACTATGGTACTTCAATTTGCATACCGGGTTTTGGAACAGATAAGCATCCAATAGTATAAAGACTTTACAACAAACTATCACAATCCATTGCCGGTGATACGGCTAATGGTGATTCTGATTTAATTTAGACGCCAGCTAGGAAGGAGATCTGGTGAACGAGAAAGGAATACAGATATTTTTTCGAATCTGCCTAGCTAGTGCAGCATTTCCGCAGTAA
>JAGQWV010000453.1 GCA_020437045.1 Saprospiraceae bacterium
TGGGATCAGCCCATTGATCGTCTTCAGCACTAGCCACATAGAGTGGGCGTGGCGCTATAAGGGCGAGTAACGTATGCTGATCAAAAGGAAGTTTATCCTCCTCGTTATTGTATTTATTAAAGGCATCATCAAACCAGTGCGGAAAGGCAAGATTAATGCGATTTACGGTCTCCCCGAACCTGCGTCTGGAGAGTGCAGCACCACCACATCCCGAATCATTGGATACAACAAGCGCAAACCTCGAATCCACGGCTCCCGCCCACAAAGCAGCTTTTCCCAGACGGCTATGACCGACGACACATATTTTGTCAGGGGCTATATCACTGTCTTTTTCCAAATAGGTTAATGCCTGGCTCAAACCCCATGCCCAGGCAGAAATAGATGATAGTGTTGATTTGTCGACCTCTTCAGATAGTAGACTATGAATCCCATTCTCAAATTCATCATCAAAATCCGGGTCAATTTCTCCGTAGTACATGGTTGCCAAGCCATAGCCCTGTTCGATGAGAAACTCAACGGGCCAGCGGCTAATTCTGACTCCCCGATTCTTCTCACTTGCATGATTATTGGTTATACCAAACTCTTCATTATTGCGAACCCAGCTTCGATGTATGGTGATCGCAGGATCATCGGCTACCGTGTGATTACCATAAAAGTTTAAGCCTAAAAATACCGGAACCGGTTTCTTTTGGTTAGGAAGGTAAATTAAGAGAGAAACATCTTTTTCTCCCCGGTCACTTTTGATATTAATGGTGACTTCCTTCCGAATCGCCTGACCGTCAAAAACCTGTTCGCTACTTTCTAGGATATAGCTGACCTCCAGACCTTCATCAGGAAAAACACCGATCATTTCTTTTGCTAACAAATTGAGGAGATAGGGTCTTTGATCTTCCTCCCAGTCTTTACTATCACTGATCTTTACTTTTTTCTCTGGATTTACTTTTGGGTCAGGAAGCTCATAGGAAGGAACATTTGCTTCATCATAATTAGTTTCCGTTTGTCCATATGATGAAAAATAACCACTGAAAATGATTAGCGATATAGCAGGTCGGATAAGGTAGGAGGGTAGAGTCATGATGGGCGGAAATTTGCTATGCAATTTATGGCAAAAAAAGCGGATATACTAAGTTGATCTATATATTATCAGAAATAATCTCGTGCACCATGTTTTCAAAATCCTTTTTAAAGTCTGCGAAAGAGGGAGTTGCTGGTCCGCTAAAACCGGTGTGAATCTCTTTGATGCGATTGGATCGATCCAGGAAGATTAGCGTCGGATAAGCAGTGATTTCATTTAGCATCGGTAGCTGAGCCGAGGCCTCTTTTTTATCATCGGTTCCGGCTAGCAAAATAGGATAGTCGATTCCTACTTTTTCCCGGTATCTTAAGATCGCTGCTCTCGCTTTAGAAGGATCTTTATGTCGTTCAAACGCCAGGGCAATAACCACAAGGTCCGGGTGCTTTTCTGCCAAATAATCCCTGATAAATTCCGTTTCATCCAAACAATTGGAGCACCATGTACCCATCAATTGGATAATCTTTGGTTTACCCTGGAATGCAGCGTCATTTAAATCGACCACTTTGCCGGTCTCATCCGGAAAAGAAAAATGCAACGTCGGCTCAGATGAAGTAGTAATACTGTTCGGGTTCCTAAGTTTAATCGTGTCATTGCGCTGAGCCTCCCAACTGGTGATATAGTGAATTCCACTTCTAAAGACACCACTTAACGAACCTGTTTCTTCAATCAGGGCTTCAAATAAAAACATATGAGATCCATCGAAACAGGATAGATAAAGTTTATTTGCTTGCACAGTTCCTTCCAGATACCGATAATCACCAACTTCAGTCTCGAAGGTGCCAGTTAGGTGATTTCCATCTTGATGCAAGTAACCAATTGCTTTTACCGGTTGTGGTTGATCTAATTCAAAGGTCACGTCCCATTTTCCGGAAACATCCGTGATCGGCTTTTTCTTCAATGTGGTAAAGCGAAAATCCTGTCCGTGCTTGGCGACAAAGTGAATTTGATAATTATTTCCACGACTGGGCACAATCCATTCACCTTCCAAAACATTGTCTTCAAAAATTACTTTGAAGTAGGAGTCGTAGG
>JAGQWV010000454.1 GCA_020437045.1 Saprospiraceae bacterium
GAGCCGGAAGATGTAGATCTTCCGCTCGCTTGTAGTTACAAAAGAAATCTTTATTACTCGAACTTAAAATCCAACACTTTTAAGGGCGTTGGATCATGTGACTTCTGAGGAAATTCTTGGACGATAATGGATAAAATCTCTTCATGCTTCCACCGATAAAAGTCGGCTAACATTTCGTTGACAAACGGTCCGGACTGTTCGTAAATAATTTCCCAGGTTTTCCAACTGTTTTCTGGATCAGCTGTGGCAATCACCAAATCCCCCATTTGCTTCTGTGCATCCCGGTGACTAAAAATCACATACAACCGGGCATTTTCATCAACAAAAATTTTAGGCCGGTTTCCAGCGATAAAAGGTAATTCCGTATGTTGCCACTCCCCCTGTAAATCCCGCCAATAATGATGATATCTCCTTGCCAGTGGTGGCCCCCATCTTTCTTCACCTGCAACGCTTCCTGCCGCCTCCAGTGATGCGTCCGTACAATGCCACATGACGACATGAACCCGACCCTGATAATCAATAGTCTGGCCATGTGTATTCATCAATCCATAATCCCGACCAATTGCCACCACCACTGAACCCTGAGTGTTCACATCGCATGGTTCCTCCAACCTCCTACCATCGTTATTCTTCCAGGAATTACCCATATCTTCACTATACAGATAAACCAGGTCATGATTCGCTCCCTGGCTACTCTCCCGCCATACCCAGGTAGTGTGCAGCTTACCAGTCGGTCCATATTGGTAGCCGTTGGGATACGAGCAGCGCGAATCACTGGTTCCTATTTCATCCGAAAAAACTCCCGCATGTGAATCAATTTGTCTCGTATTTTGCCACTCACCCACTCCGGCAATATAGTCAACCAACATTCGATCTCCATTGCCAGAACCACCCCGGCGGTAACAAAATTGCAAACCACCATCAGGGGTCTGCCAAAATCGAGGATACGTAATCCTAATTGGCTCTGACGCTTGCAGGAAATGCTGAATGGGTAGGAATAAGGAGGCATTCCAGGTCACTTTCTCTGGTTCGCTTGCCACATTCATAATAGAACGACGGTAGTGTAGTGTATCTCCATGATGATCAAAAGCCAGGTGTATGGTACCATCTGCCGGACAAATACCTATAGAAATAATATTGTGTGCGTCATTGCTCTTAAAATTGTAGTCGGAAAAATGAATCGTCTCCCATTCTCCTTCTGGAAGTTGCCTTCGCGAAATACATACCCTTCGGCCAGCATCGTAATAACACAAATATTGATATCCTTGATGGCTTACTATGATATCCTGCTGAAAAGATTTTCCATTGATAGACTTTCCAAAACTCCCATCAATTGTTAACGCATGAGGGTCTACCAGGGATTCATGAACCAGAATGGCACTTGCGAGATCTGGTTGTGCTAAACATAGTGTCCAATAGATGGATGCGAACACCGAAAGGATTCCCTTATTCATTAAAATCATTTTCACTAAGCTAAAATTTTTCTCGTAGACTGATGTTTCAAAGGCATCAGAAGTACCCGAAACTTTGATATATCAAATAATGTTTCGCATGAAAGGGGTAAAGCGTAAATTGTAATCGTTGATTATTCAATCGAAAAAATCTAGTGCAGCATTTCCAAGCCGGAAGATGTCGAACTTCCGCTCGATCTAGTGCAAAAAAAAAAAAAAAACTAATACTATTGTC
>JAGQWV010000455.1 GCA_020437045.1 Saprospiraceae bacterium
ATTTCACTTTAATGTTTATTCCAACCCGAAATTGATTATTCTCTATTGCAAACGCAAAGGCTTCATTAACCCGGTCCAGAGTATAGTCACCACAAATCATTTCCGGAAAAAAAAAGCAGTCATGATATTCCTCCATAAAATCAACAGCCATGATTAAATCCTCGGTATTATAATTGTGTAATCCGGTGATGCTCAAAAGATTTCTGACTAAATATTCTGCTTCCAGCCGTACCGCTCTCTGTGGGTAAGTAGAACCTATTAAAACAGCCGTACCACCGATTGCAAGTCTTCTGATGATCCATTCGATCGTCGATGGTACTCCGGTAAAATCAAAAACCAGATCAAATCTGCCAGATTCACTCTCGGGGATTAACTGATCTTCTGAGAGATAAGATTGGATACTTCCATCAATGCCAAAATTCTCAGCAAAATTTAGCCTCTTCATATTTTTGTCAAGAACATATACCGAGCGAGCGCCTTTGGTTTTAAAGATTGCACAGGCTATGCAGCCTAACATTCCTGCACCGGCAATAAGCACCCTTTTGTGACTCACACCTCCGGATATTCTCTTAGCTCCCATCACAGTGGCAACGGCACAGTTTATAATAGCGGCACATGGGTCACTCATTTGACGTGAAACTTTAACCACCGGAGTATGTTTTCTCAAGATTATATACTCACTCAAGCCACCATGCAGTGTACTTTCGTTGGTGACTCGTTCGTGACCATACTTGAATAACCCATTTGCTTTCTGAGGCATGCCCTCCTGAGATAGTGCATCCGAAGGGTCACTGGCAAATATGGCCCAGGTTATCCGGTCACCGATCGTCAATCGATCTCCACGATTATCAACCGCTGGGGCTCCGGGACCGAAGGCAACAATGTCACCAACAATTTCATGACCAAGAATGGTTGGCACCTTTTCCTGTCTTTTGCCCAAATATGTCGTCAAATCACTACGGCAAAGTGTGGTGTATCGATTTCTTACCAGGATCTGACCATCTTGTAAGAACGGTATCTCTATCCCCACCACTTCGAAGGGCTGTTTACTGGAATAAAATATGGCGGTTTTTGAATACATCCTCAGTACATTGCCGCAATCAAATGCCCCAGATAAGATTCGACGTTTGGCACTTCGGCAGAAACATCTTTTGCCTGATCATCCCACTCTCTCAGTTTCAAAGCATCCAGACAATGTGGTTCAGCCTCAAATTCGGCGATTTCCGAATCATTCATATGACCACCTTGCAGATAGTAACTCTGACGAGATGCGTCGGAAAGGCTTTGAAAATAGTTTGACCTGGTCGAAACCAGATATCTTTTTGCAGTGACATGCAACCGAATGGGATCGGTAACTGCTGGCGGAAAATAATTAGCCAGATAATCTGCAGCCAGGTCTTCGTGCAAATGATCTTGCAGGTTATATGAACCATCTTTAAAATCGCCATCAACCAACAGATGTCCGATATCATGCAATAATGCAGCAGCGATAAGCTCATCCGTAGCTCCGGAATTATTTGCTAAATAGGCGGTCTGCACCGCATGTTGATATTGAGTTACTTCTTCTTCATAGTGCGCATGTCCTTTCAAATTTATCAACTTGACTAAGGACTTGGCAATGGTTTCCTGGTCCGGGTGATTTGTCGATGAACTTAGATGTGTACTCCTCATCCCAAATGAATTTTCACAAATGTATCCGGGTTATGATGAGTGATTTAATTTTAGATCTTAAGTTTTGAATAACTTTATGTAAATCAAAACTTAGCTTAATAAAACAAAAGGGGCAAAAATGTTATTTAAAGAGGAGTATGAAAAGACGCAATTTTTCAAAAATTCTGACATCTTCCACCCTTGTGTTTAATATGAATTCACTAAATCAACTGGATAAATACGCGCAAGAGCTGGCATCAACTGACCGAATGCCTGTTTTGTTTCTAGGACATGGCAGTCCAATGAATGCCATCGAAGAAAATGAATTTGTCGATGGCTTTCGAGCACTAGCTAAGACCTTACCACATCCAAAAGCAATCTTATGTGTATCAGCACACTGGTATACTCGCGGTTCTAAAGTCACTGCCATGGAAAACCCTCCTACTATCCACGACTTCGGAGGTTTTCCGAGAGCGCTGTTTGAAGTACAATATCCAGCTCCAGGATCTCCGGAACTAGCCCAAGAGACTAAAGATTTGTTAGATCCGGTAATGGTCGAACTCGATGAAACCTGGGGATTAGATCATGGAGCCTGGAGTGTAATTAAACATTTATACCCTAAAGCGGATGTACCTGTAATTGAGTTGAGCATTGATTACACAAAGCCGGCAGCCTGGCATTACCAGCTGGCACAGCAACTGCGACACCTTAGAGACAAAGGAATACTCATCATTGGCAGTGGCAATATTATCCACAATCTCCGGATGGTTGACTTTGCCAATTTCAACCGGGACAATTACGGTTATGATTGGGCCATTGAAGCCAGAGAAATTCTAAATGGATGGTTATTAGACGGCAATTATGAAGCCCTGCTCATCGACAGACCGGAAGAACAATCATTGCGTCTGGCTATACCCACTCCGGATCATTATCTACCTCTTGTTTATTCTTTGGGGCTGCAGCAAAAAGGTGAAGAAATCTCTCTGTTTAATGATAAATTATTAGCTGGATCATTAAGTATGACCTCGGCAAAAATCAGTTAACGCGGAAGCGGTTTCGAGTCATGCGTGGGAGAAATGGTTAAAATAGGGGAAATGGTAAAATAAAAAAGCGTGACTCAACTGTCAACGTTATTTATGAGAGAACAACCTGAATACTGAATTCTGTCCTCTCATGATATATGTTGACAGAAATAGATGTTGAAAACTTTCATTA
>JAGQWV010000456.1 GCA_020437045.1 Saprospiraceae bacterium
ACCCACTAAAAATAGCTAAGAGCCACAAAAAACAGACATCAGTAAGCCTAAAGAAGTAGGCAAGAAAAAGAGACAAATCTTTCTTTGTACATCGAACTTAATCTAAAATTAAATCGCCAGGCAAGCAGTTCGACAACTTATCAACATATTCTCTGACAAATTCATCCTTTCTTCTGAGACGATACTGCATCACCCAACGAGGGTGAGGAAGTGGCACCAACTTCTTAAAAAATTGATACTCCTTATTAATCCTCTGCAGAAAAGCAAAATTTTTACCCTGCCCCATACTAAAAGCTACGTCCGTTTTTACTCCAAATGAAATATGTTTTTGAAGGTTATCAACGATCATTGGCATAATGGCATCTGTCAAATGCTGGCTGTCATAGTAATTATAATTTTTACCATCTTTCACAAATCCAAGTGGACAAATAGAAGTAATATAAAAATTACGATAGAAAAAATCCGGACCACCAATAGCATTAATAAATTCATAGACAAACACCGATGATAATTCTTGCTTTTTGGGAAAATCATTAGTCAGCTGGCATTCAGTCTCCATACGAATCGGATCGGTAAATGGTAAACCGGTAATGCCGGCTCCAAACCGACCTGGGTTTATACCCAACAATACCGTTCGGGACTCATAATCTGAAAAATATTTGGTAAAAAAACGTCGCATGGCATCGCGAACTGATGATATATCGTAAGGATATAACCATTCTATGTGGTCAGGAAGGACGATATCGGGCTTCAGTGAAAAGTGATATTTTAAAATCTTTTGAGCAAAAGTTTCCATAGGTACCAAATCGAAATGTATATATATAAATTCAAGTCGAAAAAACCAAGGGAAATTAGTGCGCTATACCCGTTGAACTAAGGATGGAACAATCTAAGGCATAATTTGAATTTTATCTGCAACAAATAAGACTGCTAATTCACATTTTTAAGGTCTATATTGGCAGTTAAACATTCTAATATGAAGCAATTGCTAGTCATTTTCGTATTCATCACCACAGTAGAAGCCTGTAATAATCCATCGGACAGTGTTTACCAGAATTCCATTCTTCTGTGGCAGAAAGAAAGATTGGCTAATCTGATAAAAGAGGATGGATGGGCTACGTTGGCAGGGCTTTTTTCCCTCAGAGACGGAATCCAATATTTTGGGTCGTCTCAAGCACTGACGATTCATTTTCCTGATTTTGCTCCCGACACCATAGGTACTTTTACTGTAAACTCCGATTCTGTCTGGATGGAGACACAACCATCCGTGCAGGTGATGACCAATGGAGCTGCCCAATCGAGAGTACTTCTGACACCGGCTACTGATCTGCAGATATGTACCTGGCAACGATTGCAGTGGTTTGTCATCCAGAGAGGCACTCGATTTCTAATTCGACTAAGAGATACCCAACATCCTGCCCGGCAACAATTGACCGAAATCCCCTACTATCCAATTGACAAAAAATGGGACTTATCAGCCACATTTCATCATCACGATACACCCACTCATTTGCAACTTCCCAATGCACTGGGCATGATGATTGATTATGAGAGTCCGGGATATCTCACCTTTTCGTATGAGGGAAAGGACTATCAAATGTTGGCCCTCCAAGAGGAAGATGAATTATTCCTGCTTTTTTACGACGAAACCAGTGGTACCGAAACGTATGGAGGAGGCCGGTATATGTATGTAGACAAACCCGCGCCCGGAGAAATGACCGAATTGGATTTCAACAAAGCATACAGTCCGCCCTGTGCATTCACGGAGTTTGCCACATGCCTTTTGCCTCCACCCGAAAACAGATTTCCCTTTGCCATCACTGCCGGAGAAAAAGATCCCCACTTTCTTGAGCATCAGCAATAAATGCAATCTAAAAGAAATAAGCTGACTGCTGAAAAGTCTAAATGTGGTTAAACACGTTAATTGTGCTCGGGTAAATCGGCCAACTTGACGAAATTATCTTTATGCACCTTTCCTCCGGCATCCACGGTGTATCCTACCGGATTCGTATCTGGCCATTGGAGATCAGGAAGCAACTTCAATAATTCAGCACGATGAGACTCAATGATCTTTTTGTTCTCTTTCATATAGGCAATATTATCCCACTCGTTAGGATCTTTTTGATGATCATAGAGCTCCTCGAAATTTATTTCGGGATAATAAATATAGCGGTATCGCATACTCCTCACTGCATGACCGGTTACCGGATTATTTTTCCAGGCAAAGCGGTAGCTGGTAATCACTGGGTCTGTTTTGGTCGTCGGGTCTTTGATCTGCGGCACCAAACTATGACCATCCAGGTGTGATGGAGGATCAAAACCAGCCAATTCAACCAGGGTGGGGTACATATCCATAAGACTTACGGGCTGATCGCAACGGGACCCAGCTTTGGTCATTCCTGGTACCGAAATAATAAAAGGCACCCGTGTGGATCTTTCCCAAAGGGTAAACTTCTCGATATTTTCCTTCTCCCCCATATGCATGCCATGATCAGACCATAAAACGAGTATAGTATTGTCAGCATATGCTGACTCCTCAAATGTTTTAATGAGCCGCCCTAACATTGCATCCGCAAAAGAAATTGCTGCAGCATAAGACTGGACGACCTTTTTCCATTCATCATTATCGATCACCCATTTATAGATCCATCGTCTACCATGATCAAAAGCATCCTCCAGGTCATCCTCCTTATAAGGTGGTAGTACTACATCCTCGAGAGGATACATATCGAAGTATTTTTGAGGTACTTCCCAGGGATCGTGAGGCTTCCACACTCCTGCGGCTATAAAAAAGGGCTTTTCATGTTTTTGAGTCAATTCATATCTTGCCCAGTCGACTACGTGAAAATCAGCCATTTTTTCATCAGGAATCGGTATGGGGCCCCAGGTCCACCATCCATTTCCCGGACGATTTTTGTGATTATCCTCCGGAGGAAAAATAACCTCGTCCGGTGCTCTGATCTGAAAGGGATGCGAGATGTAAGCACTCGGATAATAAAAATCCCAGTTTTGCGGTTCGACCTGACTGGTAGGTGCCCAAGGTGGTGCCTGACTATGATAAATTTTCCCTCCCCCTAACGTTTTATAGCCCCGATTCTTGAAAAATTGCTCGATAGTTTCGACATCTTTTAATCCTGGAAAATTTCTCCACTTGGGCCCGTCACCCCAATAAACATTTTCTGCTCCCGATCTTGTGTGGTGGACACCAGTCAGAATCGCAGCACGGGTGGGTGCACAAGCAGGTGCCGGAGTATGGGCATTGGTGAATACCATTGATTTTGCTGCCAGCCTATCCAGGTTCGGTGTGGAAACTTTCATGCCTGCATGACCATCCAGAAATCCCACCCAATCATTCATGTCATCAACCGCGATAAATAAAATGTTGGGTTTTTTCTGCATATCCTGAGCGGATAGGGAAAACAAAAAAAACACGCATAATAGGACGTTGAAAAATTTCACTAATTAGAGTTTTTCTTTTTAAAAAATCGGTTAAAATATCGAAAGCCAATAATCTTGTCACCATCATCTTCAAAGGTGAGTGATGTAGTGGTCATGTAAGGACGAGAGATATATTGTAGGTTAAAAGTATTTCGGTTTTTAGAAATTAATTTGGCTTTATCTTTCGGACCCACTAGTAAAACTAGTGTCCCATCCTCTTCCTTAATTTCGATGTCGCCTAAATAAGAATCCTCATAGGTTCCCAGGAAATCCTGCAAAGCATAAGAAGGCAAAATCTGCACGGTTACTTTATTGGTGGTATCTGCATTCGATCTGGTTTCCTGATACAGTTCCAGAAATTCAGAGCTCCAGTCTCGTCCATCGTCATGTTCTCCAAAAATATCGAAGACTTTGTACATAATTGCATGCCTGACCTCGGCATGATCCAGATTACCAAAGACATATACACCTAAATGCTCATCAGGGATCAAACCGATGATGGCAATGGTACCTTGTAAACTCCCGGTATGGAAACTCACTGCTCTCCCATGATAGTCATGCTGAAACCATCCCAAAGCATAAGTTTTCCAATGCGGCTTAGTCAATCTTTGGGTTGGATAAAATCCAGCGTCACTGACGATCGTCTGTGGCTTCAGCCACTCCTGGTAATTCTCTTGGGAAATCAATCGCTGCCCATCTACTCTGGCACTGTCCAGGACAAATTGCATCCATTTCTGCATATCTTCTATGGTAGACCAGACAGCCCCGGCGGGAGCAATCTGATCGGCACTCTCATCTGCAAAAGCGGTGACCTTTCCTTGATATCGGGAGTGCGGACTAGACCGGTTGACATATGCCAAGCTCAGTTTCTGCGTGGGAAAGGTATTGGTCATTTTCAGAGGGACGAAAATTCGTTCCTGAATAAATTCCTGCCAGGGCTTTCCACTTATTTTTTCGATCACCTGTCCAGCCACAGCATACATATTATTTTGATAAGTATAACCTCCTCTCAGGGGATAGGCAGGGTCAACATACTTCATCTTTTCCATGATGATGTCCGGCTCATAGTCCCACAAATACCAAAGAAGATCGGCATTGCCCATACCGGTATTATGGGTAAATAAATCCCGAACCCGGATCTCCTTCGTCCATCTGGGATCAGAAAGTTGAAAGTTAGGAAGAATATCCACGACCTGATCCTCCCAAGCCACCTTACCCTCATCTATCAGCATCGACATGCAAGCTGCTGTCATGGCCTTCGTCGTCGAACATATGGCGAAAAGTGTTTGCACATCAACTGCTTCCGGATGTCCGATATTTCGGTTGCCATATCCTTTACACCACAAATTCTGTCCCTCTTTGACAACGGCTACCGCCAGCCCCGGGACTTCCCATTGTTGCCGTGCCCTCTCAATATAATCATCTAGTTGCCGGAGTTTCTGTCCGTAATCCTGTGCGGTCAGGGATCGCGCCAGGAGCAGCAGTAATAAGACGGATGTGCACCTCAAATCAGATAGGTTTTAAATAATGATCTCAATATAAAAATGTAATGGCGAATCTCACGGACCGATTTAAAAAACAAAATTATTTTACGAGATGTAGGTACCTAAAAATAATTTGACCACCCAACAACGGGAAACCCAGCAAATATTTAACCTGAAAAAAATTATCGCATCTCCTGGCTTAGGCGAAACAAGCCGGAAAAACAAATATTATTGTCCCTGCAAACCGGCCTTACTTATCATGCGCTGTTCTGGTATTGATTGCTTATCAAAATTTAAACACAGTCGTTCCGGTCTTTATTCATTGGTCCTGCGATCATTATAGTTTGATGTGGCTATTTCCCTTCTTTTTTTCCTTTTACTACATGTACTAATTGCTAAATCTTTTTGCCATTACCAACTAAATCTCTGCAGAAGCCAAATTTTATTGGACAAAATTTAGACTCTTGATGAAAGACTTCAAAAGAAGTCATTCCCGGTTAACAACTTTAATTGTAAATGTCTTATTGGAATGGTAGTGGCCACAAATGTTCAGCAGGAGAAAACTCCTGGCTATTTTTTACACAAACGGAATCTACTTTACCCAGTCCTTTAAATTTTATTCTTAACCCATAAAAATCACCAGCCGACTCCTGGTAGGTGCACGTTTCGATCAGACCATCATTTAAGAATATTTGCACCTTCTTATCCACTACGGTAATCCTGATCTTTTGCCATTCATCCATATCTATTCCAAAGGAGGATAAATTATTGTCTTTGCCATCTTTCACCAAATCACTAAAGCGTAATCTCAAATCACCAATACAGCCCCGCTTGGAGAATGGCACAGAAAAGATCCCTTCCGATCCCAGCACCAAAATCTGGATATTCTGACAGAGAGCTAAACCACTGTGGTGATCGTTTTTTACTTTCACTTCCAATTGAAGATTGTCCATCTCCAAACCAGCAAATTGATTTACATAATGAGCAGTAAGCCATGGGAGTTCCTGGACACCCAGAATCGCTTTTTCGTAAATCTCGTCTTTCACAGTGAGCTCCTTACCATCCCCTTTTTCCGCAGGCAGAAAATACCGGGGATAAGGATCCCTATCCAGTGTCATCAACCACCCAGCAGATTCTACAATTAGGTCATGTTCTTTTAAAACTGTGGTATCTGCCAAAATTTTTGCCCGCCAATATCCTGGAAAGTAATAGGTAGAAGTAGCCTCTTTTTTAGTTGGGTCGATTTCAAAGCGTCTCCTATGATCCCAATTCTGTTGAATGAAAAATTTCTTTGCCCCAATGCCCTGCACATCATAATGAAAGATCACTGTATTGGGCACTCCGGAAACCACTTTTTCACTAGTAAACTTTGTCTGATCAAGGGCCGACTTACTAATTGGTGCCACTGATATTTGACCCCATAGAAAAGTGATAAGAACACTTAAACCGAAAAGACCAAATGTGAATAAAGTCTCTAACAGGAGGGTGCCATTTATTCTGACTCGGCCCATGGTAAACCTCCCGACGACTTCGCCATGAGATTCCTCTGGTGCCACAATCTCACCCTGGTCAGCAATAAACTCCACCCAATTTTCATATTCCAGAAATCTTGCAAGTGCATTTAGGGTCGAAGCATTGGGACTATGCTCGTATGAAACTTTTCCCCAAAGACGCTTCAAAGTATTTGGACTTAGCGAAACGCCCGTCTTCTCAAATATTTTATCGCTTAGCTGAATAAATTCCTGATGGCGCCAATGGGTACTATCCGCCCATTGAAGTTGCTCTTCAATCATTTTACGACAATGTTTGAGATATGCATCCACTTGAATTTTTGTTGCCATATAGTCAATAAAGATATCACTTTCAAGACTAAAAAACTCCCTTGGACAAGATTGGATAAACTTGTACATGATTGAAAACCAATGAATAATGTAGCATAATATCTTCCCGTGAAAAAATATTATGACTTATCAAAAATCATTCATTCGCAGTGTCAACGCCCTTCCAGAAAATGGTATTGACAAAACAAGAACAATTTCATTCCCCGGGATTTTAATTATTCTTCTGATATATACCCTGATCGCCGGTTGCTCCTCAAATCGAAATATTCGAATTGGACCAGGCAATATTCAGTCCCTAAATCGTGAACTTATAAATGTTAACTCTGATCCGTATACTATTACGGTAAATATCCAGGAACATTCAGGTTTGATGATGATCAAAAATCTTGATTTCGATTTTGGAATTTTAGAATTTGATCTGAAAGGAGAAAATAAGCCAGGATCTAGTTTCTTAGGTTTGGCCTTTAATATCCAGAATGACAGCACCTATGAACTGGTGTATTTCAGACCTTTTAATTTTAATGCTCCTGAGGAGGAAGCCAGAAATCATGGTGTACAGTATGTCAGTGAGCCACAATATCCCTGGCACCGTCTACGTGCCGAATATCCCGGAAAATTTGAAACTAATTTTATTCATCCTCCCGCCCCGGACGATTGGTTTACCATCCGGCTCCATATCCACCCGGAATATATTTTGATCCAGGACAAAAGATCAAGACAAACTTTACTTAAAGTTGACCGGCTGTCGGAAACGCGCTCTAAAAAGATTGGCTTCTGGACAGGTACCAAATCCCGGGGAAGCTTCCGAAACTTGAATCTAATTAAAGTCATACAATAAGGGATTTGTACTCCAAGAATCGATCCCACTTGCTTATAAAGAAAAGCAGGAGAGGGACAAAAGTAGTGTCACAAAAGATTAATGTCTGGCAGAATGCTTAACATTGTAACTCTCACTTATAAACCTCTTGATGGTATGTTTTTATTAGGTTACGATATCGGAAGTTCCTCGATAAAAGTGGCATTGGTTAATGCTGAAAATGGTGAAAAAGTAGCTGTTGTGCAAAAGCCATCCAGCGAAATGGCGATCCTGGCACCCGAGAACGGTTGGGCTGAACAACATCCCGATACCTGGTGGAGACATCTCTGTCATGCCACAAAACAGGTCTTGCAAGAAAATGGAGTAAAAGGTGAAGAGATAAAAGCAATTGGCATCGCCTATCAAATGCATGGTCTGGTTATGGTTGACAAAGATGGTAATGTAGTCAGGCCCTCTATCATCTGGTGCGATAGCCGGGCCGTGGAAGTGGGTCAAAAGGCATTCGATGCTTTAGGCCATGAACGATGTTTAAGGCATGTACTCAATTCACCGGGCAACTTCACGGCCTCTAAATTAAAGTGGGTCAAGGATCACGAGCCAGAAATATACGCTGACTGTGCTAAAATTATGCTTCCCGGAGATTATATCGCCTTCAAACTCTCCGGTGACATCCAGACAACGGCTACGGGCCTTTCCGAAGGAGTCCTATGGGACTTTGAACAAAATCATCCGGCTAAAATGATTTTGGATCAATATGGATTTGAAAATAATCTATTGCCGGATTTAGTCCCATGTGTGGGATATCAGAGTAAAGTCTCTGCCCTTGCCGCTGAGCAAACGGGCTTGGTAGCGGGCACCCCGATTACTTACCGGGCTGGAGATCAACCTAATAACGCTATGTCTCTCAATGTGCTGGAACCAGGTGAAGTCGCTGCTACCGGAGGGACTTCGGGAGTAGTATATGGCGTAGTAGATCGACCGGTTTATGATCCTGCTTCACGCGTAAATGGCTTTGCACATATTAATCACACAGTAGAAGATCCACGCATTGGCATTCTGCTGTGTATTAATGGAGCAGGAATCCAATACGGTTGGATGCGAAAAATCATTGCTCCTGGCACACCTTATATCGAGTTGGAACAAAGAGCGGCAAAAGCATTGATCGGTTCGGACGGACTCAGCATAATTCCGTTTGGCAATGGTGCAGAAAGAATCCTTGAAAACAAAGATATAGGAGCACACATCCTCAATATTCAACTAAACAGACATCATGAAGAGCATCTCCTTAGAGCTACGCTGGAAGGAATTGCTTTTGCTTTTGTATATGGTAT
>JAGQWV010000457.1 GCA_020437045.1 Saprospiraceae bacterium
CATCAACCCCAATTCGATAGAATGTCTTCCCTTGTCCGAACCCCCGGGTACCAAATCAAAAGACCCTGCCAGATTAAACGTATATCGATCTGTCAAAAATCGATTGAAAGAATTATACACACTCCCTACATTTCTGTGAAAGCCCCACAGACTGTTGGTGGAATTGGAGGTAAATCCATTGTAGTTTCTATATTGTCCGAAAATGGATTGATTAATGTCTTTATTGTAATTTGCTAACACCGGATTATATTCTGAGGGAATATAATTGTCATTTAACACCTGAAGAAATCCAGCATGAGCCAGACCCATGATTGCTCCGGAATAACTAGACTCACCCTCAGCGGGTATCCAACTAAAATCATAGGTACCTACATGACCATATCGAAATAAATGATCTGTATGTCTCAGGTCTTCCTGATGACCAGTAGCCTGCTCATATCCAGCCTGTATGGTATAAACGGCATTTTGAATCAGACCAACTTTTGAGCGTTGGTCATTATTATCCTTGCCCAGTCGATGTCGTAGGCGCAGATTAATTCTCGCACGCTGATCATAGTCGATTGGGTTATTCTCATAATTTAATAAGAGCCAAGACGTGCTTGGTGTAAACTGATCTTCTGCATTGCGATATGATCCACTTAAGGTCACATCGACATTATGGGTAAGTTGTGCATCCAGTTTTGCGGTTAGATCTAAGGTTTGCAGGTCTTCATTGGGTCTAGCTTTAAGCGCCTGAACATCATTATTATGTAAAAATTCACCGCTGGCAAAACTGGTGCCGGCCACTCTTCTGGTTGGATTCTCTTCTAATTCTCTTAGGAGTGACTGTGGTGCAACATACACATCAACAGCCGATGGATTATTTTCTTCCTGATAAACGAATCGCCCGGAAAAACGATATCCGAGGATCGACTTACCCGATTTATTGCGCAAAATAGGGCCACTGAGATATCCATTAGCTTCATTGTAGCCAAAGGCATCCAAAAATTCAGAAGATTCAAGTTCAAGACCGCCGCTTAATTCATTAGAAGGTCCTTTAGTCGTTATGCTAATGATCCCTCCGGTCACATCTCCATATCTGGCTTCAATTCCTCCGGTGATCACCTGCAGTTGATCAATCTCTGATTGAGGAACCAGATTACCGAATACCCGAATTCCATCAACATAGTAGTCCGTAGCATTGGTCCTTGAACCCCTTACCGCCACACTTTCTCCATCTCTTGAGCTAATACCTGCTGTAGTGGCAGCAATCGTAGAAATACTTTTGGTAGGCAGATTTCGTATTTGTTCAGAAGTGACCACGCCACCTGACGTTGTATTATCCTGTTCAATAAGGGGTACCTTATAGTCAGTCACCACTACCTGATCAAGAACCACTCCCTGGGACAAATTCACATCAGCCTTATTAACCCGACCAGCGGAAACCAGGACACCGGTGATCCGCTGTGTCTGATATCCCGTATAGCTGACCTCAAGATCGTACGTACCGGGATCGATATTGGAAATAGCATAATTACCGTCGTCGTCTGTCTCGGTTCCCGTTATCAACACTCCATTCTTATAGAGTGCTACACTGCTGAAAATCAGGACTTCGCCAGTCTCCGAATCCGTAACTTTCCCCTGTAGAGATGTTTGTGACAAAGCTATCGAAGACAGTCCAAGAAATAAAAGAAATACTAATGTGATACGTAGGGCTTCAGTCATAGCAAATCTTGAAAAAATCGGGTAAAATTTCCCTTGATGTTTATTTTAAACGTTTATAATTACTTTTTGTGGCAACCTACAAACTATTTTTATGCATATCCAGCTTTTTGAGGAGTACTTCCGCAATAAGTGCTTTTGATTCGAAAGTCCAACCCGCAACATGAGGGCTAAGCATAACTTGATTCATCCGGTACAAGTATGAATATAAGTCTTTTTCCAGGGCGGTGAAGGTCTCCGGTTTTTCATTCTCAAATACATCCAAACATGCCCCACTGATTTTACCGTTTTCCAGCCCCCAAAGCAAATCTTCTATTTTCACTGCCTGACCCCTGGCGGTATTTATTAAAATAAATGGTTTTGAACATTGCTCGATAAAGAGTCGATTGATCATATGCACACTGGAGGCATTCAAAGAAACATGCAAACTTATAATATCAGCTTGGTTTTGAATAGTTTTTAAATCACAAATTTTTACATGTTTAAGGTTGGTATGTATCGTGTTGAAACGGTCAAATGCTAAGACCTGAACTCCGAAACCGGATAGTTTTTGAGCAAATGCCTCGCCGGTATGGCCAAATCCGATAATTCCAATGGTTTTTCCCCTAAGTTCATAGCCTCGGTTTTTCTCGCGGTTCCACTGAAACTGTCTCACTTCACGATCGGCTTGGTTTAAGTTGTTCAAAAGACTCAACAACATTCCTACTGCGTGTTCGGCCACGGCATTACAATTGCCTTCTGGTGCAGATAAAACCAAAATACCTTTAGCTTCAGCAGTGGCGAGATCGATGATCTCTAAACCTGAACCTAACCGGGCAATAAACTTTAAACTCCTCGCCTGCTCGAGAAAAGACTTATCCGCTTTAATCTTCGAATTGATTACCAGACCATAATAATCCGCCACCTGATCGCGACATTCCTGCAAGGTAATATTTGGTCGATAATCGCAGACAAAACCACGGTTTTCCAAGCCGGACAGGAGTAATGGGTGAACATCATCAGTGATCAAAACGGTTTTCATGCTAACATTACTTCTGATAATCAGCGGCAAAAGTAATCTAAATAAACCGCAGTTGGTATCGAGACTAGGTGTCCTATTTTCACCATTTAATGCACAAAAACATATCTTTGCGCCCAATTCAAATCACAGATAGAAAATCCATG
>JAGQWV010000458.1 GCA_020437045.1 Saprospiraceae bacterium
GAAAATCCGTGAAAAGGGCTTTTGTGCAGACCAATGATAAAACCCTCAACAACTTGCCGGGCAATCAGATCAAGGTTCTCTAGTTCCTTGACATTGAATTGTTCAAAAAAATCCATATGTGCTAAAAATAAAAAAGCTCCTATTCATCAACGAAGAATAGGAGCACTAATTATCACTTGTTTTATCTTATTTATATAGAAAGAAGATGATGCTATCTAAGAAAGATGACCTTCAATCATATTTGTCAAAGCTTGCTTGGTCGCTGTCCCCACATGTTTACCAACCACTTCCCCATTTTTGATAAATAGAATGGTAGGAATACTCCGGATTTGATATTTGAAAGAAATCTCAGGTTGTTCATCCACATTTACTTTTCCGATTTGCACCTTGCCATCATATTCTTTTGATAGCTCTTCAATAATGGGGCCAACCAGTCGGCATGGACCGCACCATTCTGCCCAAAAGTCAATAACGGTTAAACCGCCTTGATCGATAACTGTTTCTTTAAAGTTGGTGTCAGTAAATTCGAATGCCATTTTTATCTAAATTTTACTTTTGTTTAAGAATAAGAACTACAGAAACTGCAAAAATAACAAGATAATTGTCTTGATTTCTGAGTATTCCAGATTTTGTACCCTTGGTTAACAGCAGATGCTGGGAGTGGGTTCACACGTAAGCAGGGTAATTGTCGGATAGACTACACATTATGAAGATTAAGCTAAGAAGGGTTGATAAGATTGGGTTGGTTTTGGGTGTTCTATCCCTTTTGATTCATTGGTTCTGTCCGTCACACTGGGTTGAAGTCGTCTATGGAAGATTTATATTTCCATTCTTTAGCTGGATTTTTGATCATTCCATCGGTATTCTACCCTTTCCATTTTTATATGTATTGATCCTTCTGGTGGGATATCTGCTCTATCGTTTCTATCGTCACTTACGTTTGGTTATCAAAAATAAAACCTGGGTAAGTCTGCTAATTGGGATCTTGTCAACCATTGGATTCATTCTTGGTGCTTTCTACTTTTTTTGGGGGTTTAATTATGACCGCGTACAGTTGGGAGAGCGATTGTCGTGGCAAATTTCCTCAATCAGCAATGAAACACTCATGCAGGAGGCCAACGATCAAATTACTCGCCTTCGTAGTTTTTCGGGTCAGCAGCGTGAAAAAATAGAGGAAACCCTGGCCTTTCGGAATTACCGGCTTCTCGAAGTGGCTATAAGACAGGATGCAGCGAAATGGGCTTCTGACCTGGGGTATTTGGCTAGAAATCGAGTTCGTTGCAGACAACTTTGGCCCGCTGGAATTTTATTAAGGATCGGAACCGCCGGTTTTTATAACCCCCTTTCCGGTGAATGCAATATCGATAAAGGATTACATCCTCTGCAAAAGCCATTTTCGATGGCTCATGAATTTTTTCATGGCATGGGTGTCACTGGTGAGGGAGACTGTAATTTTCTGGCATATTTATTATGTAATCAGTCCAATCACCCATTTATCCGCTACTCGGGTGAACTGGGGTATTGGCGCTATATGCGTCATACCGTCTACATGTCCGATCAGGACCAGTATAAGCAGATGGTGAGCCAATTGCCAGAATCGGTCATTGACGATATGAAGGCTATTGACGAGCAATTGGATAAGTTTCCAGATATCGCTCCCCGAATGCGTGATGCCATTTATTCGGCATATCTGAAGTCGAATAAAATACATGATGGACTGGCTAATTACAACCGGATACTGCAACTGGTCATTAATTGGCGGCTAAATGGAGGTGAATTGTAATTAAAAACAAAACGTCCTATGGCAATTTCTCCCAATCCACTCTATAAAAAGTTAGGGATGAAACCCGGAGCTCTCTGGAAAATCATCCACGCACCAGACCACTATTTCACCATTTTAGGACCGGTCGGGGAGGTGAAATTTAGCAGTAATGCTGTCAGGGACCTGGACGGAATTCATGTCTTTACCAATCGTATCGTCGAATTGGAAAAGTACATGCTCCAATTGCCAAGTCAAATAAAGAAGAATGGATCCATTTGGTTTTCCTGGTATAAGAAAAGTGCAAAACAACCTACGGAAATTACCGAAGATATCATACGGGACACGGCCCTGGCACTGGGTCTCGTTGATGTCAAAGTTTGCGCCGTTGATCAGAATTGGTCAGCATTGAAAATCGTCTGGCGATTAGAAAACAGGTGACTTTTCAAAACAATCGAAGTCACATAGCATTTATCAATTACCATTATCTTTAAAGCATAAATTCTTTTACTTGGCACTTATCGACAATCATGGAAGGGAGGTTACTTATCTGCGCCTGGCGGTGACGGACCGGTGTAATCTGCGGTGCTTTTATTGTATGCCGGAAGAAGGAATCGATTACGTAAAGCGTAAAGAATTACTTTCCTATGAAGAAATGGTACGCCTTGTCACTACCCTGGTTGATCTTGGCATAAAGAAACTTCGAATCACCGGTGGTGAACCCTTTCTCAGGAAGGACATGATGCGATTTCTGACAATGGTCAGTACCTTGGGTTTGGAGCAAATTAATATCACCACAAATGGTACACTGACGTTGCCTTATGTTCCGAAACTCAAGAAGTTAGGCATCCATTCAGTTAATCTATCTCTGGATACTTTAAGCGAAGACCGCTTCTTCCAAATCACCCGTCGGGATAGTTTTGAAAAAGTCATCAAGACCTTTCATGCACTAGTTGACACCGGAATCCGCACAAAAATTAACATGGTGGTGATGGAAGGTAAGAATGATCTTGATCTCATCGAGATGGCCCGACTTGCCAAAAAATATCCCGTTGATGTTCGTTTTATCGAAGAGATGCCCTTTAATGGATCGGGAAGATCTTCAGATTTAGTGTGGAATCATATGAGAATTTTCGATAAACTGAAGGCCGAGTTTCCCGACATTAACCGCAAGGAAATGAAGCCTGGAGCAACCGCTGTCACCTATGAGGTGCCAGGTTTTGCCGGAGATCTGGGGATCATTGCCGCCTACAGCCGTACTTTTTGTGGTACTTGCAATCGGTTGAGAATTACACCTCAGGGCATGATCCGGACTTGCCTTTATGACGAGGGTATCTTTAATATCCGGGATTTGATGCGTAGTGGAGCCAGTGATTTGCAGTTGAAGGAGGCGGTATTACAGGCGATTGGTCAGAGAGCAAAAGATGGTTTTGAAGCAGAGAAACTGCGATTTAATCAAGCTTCGGAGTCGATGTCAACCATTGGAGGATAATATGATTACTGTAGATGAAGCATTGAGCATCCTGGACAATTTTCCTATCAGGTTGCAAACGGAGAAAATTCCATTTGAAGAGGCTTTGGGCCGAATCCTGGCCAAACCGATCATTGCTGATCGTGATTTTCCTCCTTATGACCGAGTGGCCATGGACGGGATCGCCATTGAATTTGAACGTTATGCAGCAGGTCAGCGTATTTTTACCATAGAAAAAACCATACCGGCAGGGACACCCCAGGCTCGAATTGAGGATCACACAGCTTGTGTAGAGATCATGACCGGAGCGGTTTTGACAGAAGGATGTGACACGGTGATACCATATGAAGAAGTGAGCATCGAAAATGGGATAGCAACAATAAACGGCACAGTGATAGCCAAACAACATGTACATCGACAAGGTAATGATCGTAAAAAGCATGATGTTTTGGTGGAAAGTGGGAGCAGAGTCGCACCGGTGGATATCGGAATTGCGGCAACAGTGGGTGCCAGTGAGCTTGAAGTATTTCGAAAACCAGATGTTTGTCTGGTAAGTACCGGAGATGAATTGGTGCCGGTCGGTGGAATTCCCGCTCCTCACCAGATTCGGACTTCCAACAGTTATGCCTTGATGGCTGCCCTGCATGGTTATTTTGGAAATGTCAGCTACCGACACCTGATGGATGATGAAACACAGGTATATGAGGCGATTACTGAACTTCTCCAGCACTTTCAAATTCTGATTTTTATTGGAGGAAGTTCTATGGGGAAGTTTGATTTTCTTCCAAGCGCATTGCGTAATTCTGGGCTTGAAGAGCATTTCTATCGGATCAAGCAAAGACCAGGCAAACCCTTTTGGTTCGGATCTCACAATAATCAGTTTGTTTTCTCCTTGCCCGGTAATCCGGTATCCTGTTATTTGTGCCTTGAAAAATATTATAAGTATTGGCTAAATAAAAGTTTAGGCTATCTTAAAAATAATGAGACTGCCCAACTTGCTCAAGACTTTGTTTTTGAGCCGGATTTGACTTATTTCCTCCAAGTGAAACTTATGAATGATACCGGAGTCACTCAAGCGATCCCTATCGTTGGTGGTGGATCAGGTGATCATTCCAACCTTGCCGATGTCGATGGTTTTTTAGAATTACCGCGAGGTAGATCCCATTTTAAGGCTGGCGAGAGTTTTACCCTGTTGCGATTTCGCTAATATCTCGAAGTTTACCAGTATGGACGACAATCAATCTTTTTCACATGTAGACCATCAAGGTAATCCCTCTATGGTAGATGTGTCACTTAAAGCAATAACCCATCGGACGGCCACAGCCAAAGCAACTGTTCACCTGCCACCCAGTGTGATCGAAAAATTGCAGGGCGAGGAGATTCACACCAAGAAAGGCCCTGTGCTCCAAACAGCTATTTTGGCGGGTATCATGGGGGCAAAGAAGACCAGTGAACTGATTCCTCTGTGTCATCCATTGGCCTTGGAAAACTGTAAGGTGAGCTTTCAATGGGATGATCACCAGCAGTTGGTAATTTACTGTACGGCTGAAATAACTGGAAAGACAGGGGTGGAAATGGAAGCTTTGACAGGAGCAGGTGTTGCGGCGCTCACCGTATATGACATGTGTAAAGCATTTTCGCATGATATCGTTATCAAGGATATCTGTCTAATGGAAAAATCAGGTGGGAAAAGAGATTTCAAAAGAAAATAATCTTTCGGGATTATTGCTGGCTGGTGGCTTTAGTATCCGAATGGGGTCGGATAAAGCACTAATTACACATGAGGGCATACCCATGTTCGAGAGGGCTGAGAAGCTCCTTTCCCAATTGTGCTCTCCGGTGTACATTTCTATTAGAGATGAGCAGGTCAGCAAGATCGGAAATGCCAGAGTTATCACTGATACCGGATCTTCACACGGACCGCTTAGTGGGCTATTTGCCGCTTTCAACCGGTATCCGAAACAGGCTTTTTTAGTAATTCCTGTAGATATGCCCCATCTGACTACGCGATTCTTGCATCAATATTTGATCGCCAGACGTAATCCGGAAATGGATGCAACGGTAATCCGGGATCAAAGTGGATCTATCCAACCCCTGGTGGCAATCTATGAACCCACTTCGGCAAGAATAATAGCAGAACAATTTACTGCTCATCAATATTCAGTAAAAGGTCTCCTGCGGAAACTTCGGGTTAATGAGGTGGATTACCTTGGAGATCAGCATTTGCTGGCTAATTATAACCGGCCGGAAGACTGGATATCGAAAAGGATAGAATTAGAATAGATTTGATCCTAGTCATGAGCTTGAATCTGGCGATCGGATATTCTGCAATTCGATAATTTTTCCCGTTCTTATGTGGCAAATTCTTCTTTCATGAAAAACACGCTCCGTATTCCGGTAACCGTTATGATGTTGATGGTGGTAAATCTCACCGTATGCTTTGCGCAGGTTGACTTTAATGTATTTGGTTATTGGTCCTACTTACCCGATCCGACCAAGAATTTATATCAATTAATCCGGTCCACTGCTGATGAACAGCTAAACCTTCGCAAGTCCGGGATCGAAAAAATACAGTCCAAAGCAGACTGGCAGCAAA
>JAGQWV010000459.1 GCA_020437045.1 Saprospiraceae bacterium
CGGATATGATGATCCGCGCCGCATCTCCGCCGGCGAATACACCATTACTCATCCCACGGGTGGATCCATATCTCTGTTTACCACCGTGAGAGCAGTGTATGCCAACTCAAATGAACGACTGACACGATCGGTGTTTGATCACCTATTTCAACCCGTTGATGGTAAGATGCCAACCATCGGTGAAATTTTAATCGAGAGTAAAAATGCAAATGCCGCTGATACGGCCGGTACCAATGCCCGTAAGTTTACTTTACTTGGTGATCCAGCTCTAAGGCTTGCCATACCATCTTATGGAGCCAGAACCGTCAAAGTGAATGGCAAATCAGTTGATGCAGCTAAGCTCGACACGCTAAAAGCTTTGAGTAAAGTCGAAATAGAAGGGGAGATTATTGATGCGAATGGGAATCTGGTATCGGGATTTAACGGAAAGATCTACCCTACCATCTATGATAAAGCGATCACCTTAAAAACACTTGCGCAAGATAAAGGTAGTAGCGAACGGACTTTTACATTGCAGAAGAGTGTCATATTCAAGGGATTGGCGAGTGTTGATAACGGAAGGTTTAAATTCAGTTTTGTCGTACCTAAAGACATTAACTATGCCTTTGGTAACGGAAAGATCAGTTATTATGCCCAGGATGGATCGCATACAGATGCTGGCGGAGCTTTTAGTAATATCATGGTGGGGGGTACCAACCGGGAAGGATTGGATGATGGAAAAGGTCCCGATATCGAACTCTTTATGGACGATGAAAGCTTTGTCTATGGGGGTATCACGGACCGTAATCCCACTCTGCTCGTGAAGCTATCCGATGAAAATGGCATCAATGTGATCGGCAACAGCATTGGACACGATCTCA
Source organism: Saprospiraceae bacterium (assembly GCA_020437045.1). Lineage (GTDB taxonomy): Bacteria > Bacteroidota > Bacteroidia > Chitinophagales > Saprospiraceae > JABDMH01. Next base: position 861 of record JAGQWV010000459.1, read on the forward strand.
CCGCTGTACTCGATCAGGATTTGCAGGGTACCATCTTATTAAATGACTTTTATGAATCAGCCCAGGATGACTACACGTCGGGTATGGTCAACTATCCCCTTTCCAACCTGGCCCCAGGGAGCCACAGTTTACTGGTCAAGGCTTGGGATGTGGCGAATAACTCAAATGAGATGCTCATCGAATTTGTCGTGGTCGATGAATCAGACAATGGTCTAAGACATGTATTAAATTATCCCAATCCGTTCTCGCATAACACTTGTTTTCAATTTGAACACCAGCTACAAGATTTGGATCTGGATATCAAAGTAGAAATATTAACGCCGTCAGGAAGAATCGTAAAAGTGTTGGAGCAATCAGTAAAAGCATCCGGGTTTCTATCCAGGGATGTAAAATGGGACGGCACCGATGAATTTGGCGATCCACTGGGTAATGGGATTTACATCTACCGGGTCACGGTGACCACGGAAGATGCCAGAGGCCGGATCCTTAAGAATACCAGTGATCTCGAAAAATTGGTAATTTTGCGCTGATTTTCAGATCACAAACTAAAAATCTTACACTGTCGTTATAATTTCGATCATTACAATTTATTATAAGAATAGAAAACTCTACATGAGACGAACACCAATTTTTACGCTGATTCTTGCATGTACTATTGCGTTGGTTTATGATGTGAATGGTCAGTGTATTGAGTCCCCTCCCGGCAGTGGACGCTATGTGGGCCTGGATGGTGGGCCATGTGCAAATGCCATACCTACGGCGGTACCTTTTTTAAGAATCACGCCTGATGCACGCAGTGGGGCCATGGGTGATGCTGGAGTAGCCATTTCGCCTGATGCCAATAGTATGCACATCAATACCTCCAAATTGGCTTTTGTCGATAATGACTTTGCCCTTTCTGCTACCTATTCTCCGTGGCTACGGTCGCTGGGCTTGCAGGATGTATATCTGGCCTACCTGGCAGGATACAAGCGCATTAATGATTTACAAACTCTCGGATTTAGCCTGCGATATTTCTCCCTTGGCGACATTCAATTTACCGATGAAAACGGACAACCCATTGGAAATGGAAGACCCAATGAATTTGAACTTGCAGCGGGTTTTTCTCAAAAATTAGGCGAAAACTTCAGTGTGGGAGTCAATGGAAAGTTTATTTATTCAAATCTGGCCTCAGGTCAGCAAGTCGGAGGTATCGAGATCAACCCCGGTGTAGCCGGTGCTGTTGATCTATCGCTTTACTATCGACTACCATTGGATGCCAGTCAACTTACCTTTGGTTTGGCACTTTCGAATTTGGGATCGAAAATCTCATATACAAAAGTCACCAACGATTACTTACCAGCCAATTTCGGACTGGGAGCAGCATGGGAGTTTCAGTTAGATGATTATAATACGCTCACGGTGACCAGTGACGTCAATAAGCTGATGGTTCCTACGCCGCAGCATAATCTGGAAGATGTCGACCCACAGAATGGCATACCCGACTACCGGGAACAATCCCTTTTTAAATCGATCATTACTTCGTGGTCTGATGCTCCGGAAGGATTTAGTGAGGAGCTTCGGGAATTTACCTATTCCGTGGGTGTAGAATATTGGTATGACCAACAATTTGCCCTGCGGGCCGGTTTCTTTAATGAAAATATTCTTAAAGGTGCCCGTCAATACCTGACGCTGGGCCTGGGACTTAAATACAATGTTTTTGGAATCAATATGTCGTATCTGATCTCTACGGGAGGTAATACTGCCTTATCCAGCAATCCACTGGATAAGACATTACGTTTTTCACTGTTATTTGATTTCAGTGCCGTAGACAATACGACGCCCCCCAATTAGACACTAAATCATATTCAGAAAAAGACCTGTTTGGTATATACCGACAGGTCTTTTTATTTTGATTATTAAGATGCCTGAGATTTAAAAAAAATACAGAGGGATATAAACCGGATTCTGTATTCTGACAAATACTGTCAGAATCTCCATCATTTATCTGGTCACTACTTCACAATAGTGATCTAGCTGTCCACCCCTTCCGATCGCATAAATGCGATTGAACGAGCCACTCAATCTGCCATTGCGGCAGCCCGGAATATACATGACATTTCAACCCACAAGGTTTATCCCAAAAATGAGTTACCTCACTTCTGCGTGTGCTCTTACCACACGTTTTCACCCTTACCCCAATTGCTCGGGGCGGTAATTTTCTGCGACACTATCTGTATTCTGACCGGTGGGTCAGAACCCCATCCGTTAGATGGTGTGGTGCTCTACGTTGTCCGGATTTTCCTCACAAGGCCTACTTTAAGGACCTGCGCGATGGAGCTCCCTCTGCTCAACTAATCTACAAAACAATTGTGTTGTGAGGTTAATTCCCCTTGCAGCTTTAGACGATATCCCAGTCTTTAGCAATCACGGTGGTTCCAGAGAAGAAATAATACTGAGAAAGCTATCATAAAAAGAATTATAAATGATAAATTTGTTTAATATGTTAACAAGCTAAAAGAAGAACGATCAACGATTTCAGAAATACGCTCCTGTTTTGGGTGCTGACAGCCATGCTTCTCATTGCTGCCGGATATACCCACTATTCATTTTATCAGCGTAACAGTGTAGATATTGCCAGGAAGAAGTTTGAGAAATTTCTGTCTCGAACCGAAGTTGAAATCAATGATGTAGTCAATGATGCCGACTTTCTCCAATCTATAATCCATCTGGAAGATGACGATATTGTAGAAAACAGGAGCATCGCCAGAGCGAGCGAATTGGTTAAGAAGAGCTATACTATCTTCTTTTATAATAAAGAAAATCAATTAATCTTTTGGACGAATGACAAAGCTCCGCAGCCAGATCTGACTTCATTCCATTTCACAAACCCCTATTACCTTATCCATCTCAACATCTATCGTACGCTGTTTTTCAATCGAACGATAGACAATGAACCCTATAAGATATTAGCCTGTATTCCGATACGACTGGGCAATGCTCCCGAACCGTATGGTCATATTGACAAGAATCTTCCTTCTTCTTTACAACTTTCCACGACTCCTGGCATCCCGATTCTAACGACCAATGGTGAAGATTTCCTGTATATCGCTAATACTTCCTTTGATAAGCTTACCAAAAGGGAAGTCAGGATATTGTTGATCTTATATGTCCTGGCATTTTTATCCCTGGCGGTATTAATCCACCGGATAGCCTATCTGGTCAAGGATAAAATCGGACTGTGGTCTGCCATTGGATTTTTTCTGTTTACCACCATTGGTATCAGACTTGTTTCTTACCTTTTTGATTTCACCGAGCAATTTAGTGTACTGAAGATATTTAGTCCTTCATTAACAGCACCTGCCTTTTCAAATTCGCTTGGTAATATTCTCATAAACGTTATTCTACTGTTATGGATCTCGGTATTTCTCATAAACAATGTCGAGTTACGCCGCTTTAATCATTTTAAGGCGTTGCACAAAACGATCATTTCTTTTATAGGGTATTTTCTCATTTGCCTTGGCATGATAGGTTTGGCCAAATTCTGCGAGGCGCTGATACAAAACACGAATATTAATTTCAATTTCGAAAGTGTTTTTAATCTGGACAGCATTAGCATCATTGCGCTGGTGGGAATTATTTTAACACTTTTTAGTTTCTTTGTCTGGTCGGCCAAAATTATATCCATTATTCAGGACTTCCGATTGGCCATTAAACCGAAGATTTTTGCCGGACTGGCTGCCGTTGGACTATCACTACCCATTGCCAATTTAATAAGCCCTTCTATTCCTTTTTTCCAGTTTGCTCTGGTCATCAGTATTTTTATACTCCTGTTGGATATATTTCTGGAAGTAAAGACACCAAACTTTACCTGGATAGTTTTGTGGCTTGTCGTTTTGTCTGGGTTTTCATCAATCCTAATGTTTAAGTACAACCGGGATAAAGATGTAGCCCAGCGCAAAAAGATTGCCGAAATGCTCACCGAATCTACGGATACCCTAGCATTTAATGAGATGACCAATCTGATGGGAGAAATGTCAGAAACGCTGGAGCAAGTTGATACGTGGCAAGATGTACGCGATGTAATTACCTCGACTTATCATAATTTCTCAGCCAACTACCTGAATACTCATTACAGTTTAAGCTTTCCGAAACCCGGTGAGCTAAAAGACAGCAAAGAAATAAAATACAAGGGTTATACCTTTTATCAGCGAAATGATGTCTTGGATCACTACCTGTTTACAATCGATGGCGCGCAAGGAATTAAAGTACTGACCAGTATCCAGAAACAAAAAAGCAATCCCTATAATCCGTTACCAGAATTCTTGCCAGAAACGAATTTTAAAAATATACCTGAATTATCTCAATACGAATATGCCATTTACAAAGATCGTCGATGTGTCGAACGCAGTCTTTCTGATTACAAGATGATTCTGGATGGTGATATTCCACCGGTTGGGAAAACAGCCATGTATTACCCCAGTGGCCGGTCTGAATTAATTTATAATAACGGAAAATATGTAACACTCATTGGCAGGAAATTAACTGGATTAATCAAACCCGTGTCTCTTTTTTCCTACCTATTTGTCATCATCGTACTAATTATATTCATACTTCTTATTTTTAATTCTATTTATCCTTATTTACCGGAAGAATTTAATTTTACTCTATCGAATCAAATTTCCCTAAGAAATAAGATCCAGGTATCTGTTCTTACTCTTATCATCCTTTCCTTTATCATCATTGGAATTGTTACGGTAATTTATTTTAGAAAGACAGCAGAAAAAAATTACCAGGATAAATTAACGCAAACGGCATCATCACTGCAATATGAGATTCAAAATGATATGCAGAAAGATACCGCTCCAGGCTTCGACTCATTATTTAATGAAACAATTCAGGGCCTGGCGATTAAATACAATACGCACATCCAACTTTTTGATCAGAATGGATTGCTAAAATTCAGTTCGGATTCAGAGGCGGTTCAGGCAGGTATCCTTAAGGACAGAATGGATATTCCTCCCCTACTGGCTATCAAACGTGCTGGTGAATCGATCGTTCTTTATCAAAATAGTACCGATCCTCTTGCCAATTATCGCACGGCGTTCTTTTCCCTGATTTCTAAATCTAATCAGATTATGGGCTTTGCCGGATTGCCGTATTTTCCGGGGCATACCGAAGCGGCAAACAGTGTGAAAGACTTTATGGGTACGTTACTAAATGTGTATGTATTTCTACTCCTAATTGCAGGTGCCTTCGCCCTTGCGGTAGCAAACAGCATTACCAGACCGATGACCGTACTGGGCCAGAAATTGAAAGATTTTAAGCTGGGTAAATCCAATGAACCGATTGAGTGGAAGGCCAAAGACGAGCTGGGGTTATTGATACAGGAATATAATCAAATGATCGTCAAACTGGATGAAAGCGCCGATCTTCTAGCACTTACGGAAAGAGAAGTTGCCTGGCGAGAAATGGCAAAGCAAGTGGCGCATGAAATTAAGAATCCCCTGACACCTATGCGACTCAGTATACAGCATTTACAGCACGCTATGCAAAATGCTGATCCCATTGAATCAAGGCAATTGGTACAGCGAGTGGGTATGACCCTCATCGAACAAATTGATAATCTTTCCCGGATAGCAGCAGAATTTTCCACTTTTGCTAAAATGCCCAAGCCGCAATATGAAAAGATTATATTAAATGACCTGGTGGCCTCCGTACATGATCTTTTCAAAAAACGAGACGATATGGATTTCAACCTTTATGTACCCATTGATGAAATATACGTGAATGCCGATAAGAGCCACCTGCTGAGAGTATTGAATAATCTTATCAAAAATGCCATCCAGGCCATTCCCGGTAGTCGACGGGGTGTCATCGATATCCGTTTGGAAAAGCAAGGTGATAAAGCCACCATTCTCGTTAGTGATAATGGAAAAGGAATTAGTCGAGAAATGAGGGAAAAAGTGTTTTATCCCAACTTCACTACCAAAACGTCCGGTACTGGGCTGGGGCTGGCTATTTCAAAAAATATTGTCGAATCCTTTGGGGGAAGAATCTACTTCGAAACCGAAGAAGGAGTGGGAACTAAATTCTATTTCGAACTACCTCTATTGAAAAACTTTGATAACGAATATCCCTACCGGCAGGCATTAGAGCTCTGATTTCGATAAGATTTTCGATGAGGTCCGAGGCGCAAAACGCA
>JAGQWV010000460.1 GCA_020437045.1 Saprospiraceae bacterium
AAAATACAATCCCAGGACGCCCGTAGCGGGTAACACCACTACGTAGAGTACTCGCCGCCCAAAAAAGTTTCGCTCGATGTGCTTGGCTTGATTGGATTCCGACGCTAAAGACCGGCCTAGGTAGAACATGAGTATCTCGCCCAGTAAATTTTTGGGCATTCCCGGTACAGATATACTGGTCTTACTGCTTCCGGCACCGCTGGAAGCCTGGAAAAACCGTAACTGTACAATATTAAAAATATCCCGTAAAGGATTGGTCACCCACCTGATTATCTGAATTTTTTGATCCCGCGCTACTTGTTCACGCCGGTTAAAAAGACCTGATTCCATCTTATACCCACCTTTTGTTTTCCAGAGATGCAGATCGTAATAACGCAATACCGAATAGATCAAAGTCCCAAAAAAAGATAATACAAGAATGGTGACAAAAAGACCAAATCCATAGACAACAATATTTTCGAAAAGCCGGTCGGTGATCGAATCAAACTTATCAACGTATTGATCCCCTAACGAATCTTTTATCCGATCTCTAAGCCCCAGTAAAAAAGCCACCACAATCCCCGTTGTACGAAAGTGATTTTGACTAATACCTACTTTTAGCAGATCTGAAATATTCAGATTTAACAATAATTTACCGGGCAATGATTTTGCCGATTCCTGATGGAGTTTTTCGGCACCCGTTTTTCTACTTAAAATGAATGATCTCAACTCGTCAGCACGCTTTAGATCCAGTGCGGCGAATTCAAATTCTTCGCCGGAACTACCTGCAGTATCGATCTTAATCCTGGCCACATTAAAAAGCTGATGAATGATGTTTTGCTCAAAAGTAATAGACTGTATCCGATCAAAAGGAATGTCAAGTTTAGCTTGTGTGAGAATCCCCTTGAATACATGAAGCTTACTATCCGATAAATAGAAATAGAAGCGAAAATACCGCCATATAGATATCAGAATAACAAAAATAGTCACTCCAATAACCAATAGCTTTCCATTCTCTGGACTGATGAAATTGGAACGAAAAATTAGAATCAAAATAAATGGCCACCAGGTTCTGACAATAGATTTTACAACATTAAAAATGATCATCAATATGGCGATAGGCGCCTGTCGGGTCTGCTCCCTGTACCACATTTCGTCACTCTTCTTCATCATGGTCTTCAATCTTTCCGATGATCTGTTCCTTTAGCCTGAAGGCAATATCCGGATGCAATCCAGGAATAACAATATCACTTGACGATCCACCGGCCGTAAAGATCCGAAGTTCTACTAGTCCGAAAATATTGTCGACAACTCCTTTACTTATTTCGCAATGTTGTACGCGGGTAAAGGGAATGGTGATCCAGGATTGGAAAAAAACTCCTTCTCGATAACTGATATCATGCCATCTCACCATATAGGATTTTCTTGCTGTGCTGACCGAAGCAAACCAAAGACTGAAAAGAAATAATAAAATCCAGGCCAACAATATGGCATATGCGATCCAATTAAAGGGGCCAAGTTGCACCAATATAAAAATCCCGACAGCGAAAAGGGCCATGAGAAAATATAGGGTATTGGTCAAATAGAGTACGCGGCTATATCGCTTGTTAATGGGTGTAAAATCTCCACCCTGCACCTCCGGCAGGTCTTCGATGTTTACCGGTAGATTTTCGAAATATGGCTCAGACATCAACTGCCGAATCTTTATTTAATAATCGAGTACCTAATTCCGACAGGAGTGCTTTTGCTTCGACGAGGTTTACAATCGAATCGTGCACCATAATGAGATATTGACGGCTTTGTTTGAGCGCAACACCAAGTTCCTGTCCATCCGTAGCAATCAAGGCTAAGAACTCTTTGAAGAATTCGGTTTCATAAAAACTTGATTGGGGGTTTAATACAAAAAAACATTGAAGCTTCTCGTTCTTCAGTATGCACCGCTCGAAACTTAAATCCCGGCATAACCACCGCAAACGCAGTGCATCAAAAAGTGTCTCAACTTGCTTCGGTAACGGACCAAATCGATCTAACATACGGTTGGCAAATTCCATAAGCTCCTCCTCTGTGTTCAAACTGTCCAGTTCGGTATAAAGATTAAGTCGCTCCTGTATACTATTGACATATTCATCCGGGATTAACATTTCATAATCGGTTTCAATTTGCACATCTCTTACATAATTGCGCCGATCCTTTTCGTCAATGAAGATTTCTTTAAAATCTGTTTCTTTTAATTCCTGAATTGCTTCCTCCAGAATTTTGGTATAGGTGTCAAATCCGATCTCGTTGATAAAGCCACTCTGTTCACCTCCCAATAGATTGCCTGCCCCCCGAATATCCAGATCGCGCATGGCAATGTTAAAACCACTGCCTAAATCGGAAAACTCTTCCAAGGTACGTAAGCGCTTGCGTGCTTCTGTGGTCAGAGTTGAAAGTGGAGGACTAAATAAATAACAGAAAGCTTTCCTATTTGAACGTCCAACTCTTCCTCTTAACTGATGGAGATCACTCATACCAAACTGATGTGCATTATTAATTATAATGGTATTGGCATTGGAAATATCCAGTCCTGTTTCAATAATATTAGTGCACAATAAGACATCAAAATGGCCATCGATAAACTTCACCAGCGTCTTCTCCAGCTCTTTCGATTCCATCTGCCCATGTGCCATACCAATATCAATATCCGGACATAACCTTTTGAGCAAGATCATCATCTCGGGAAGGTTTTTCACCCGGTTATGGACAAAAAACACTTGCCCTCCTCTGTTTACCTCATAGTAGATAGCATCCTTGATGAGTTCATCATTAAACACCCTTGTTTCCGTATGAATAGGTTGACGGTTGGGGGGTGGCGTCCGAATAATGGACAGATCCCTTGCCGCCATTAAAGAAAATTGCAAGGTCCGGGGAATCGGTGTTGCCGTCAGAGTGAGAGTATCTACATTTACCTTCAGATTTCTCAATTTTTCCTTCGCAACTACCCCAAACTTTTGCTCTTCGTCAATCACCAGCAAGCCAAGATCCTTAAATTTAAGTTGCTTATTCAGAATGCCATGGGTGCCGATTAAAACATCAACTTTACCAGCGGCTGTGTCTTTGAAGATTTGACTCTTTTCCGCTGAACTACGGAAACGATTTAGATAGTCGACCGTCACGCCAAAATCACCTAATCGATCACCAAGAGTTTTAAAATGCTGCAAAGCCAGAATGGTGGTCGGAACCAGGATGGCTACCTGCTTTCCATCGCAGACCGCCTTGAAGGCAGCCCGGATCGCTACTTCCGTTTTCCCAAAGCCTACATCTCCACAAATCAACCGGTCCATGGGTGAGCTATTTTCCATATCGTTCTTCACATCTAGCGTAGCCTTCAACTGGTCGGGAGTATCTTCAAAAAAGAAAGAAGCTTCCAATTCATTTTGTAAATAGCCATCCGGTGGAAAGCTGTGTCCTACAGAAGCTTTCCGCTTGGCATATAGCTTGATCAACTCACTGGCAATATCTTTGACCTTCTGCTTTGTCTTACGTTTAAGCGTTTTCCATGCTTCGGTACCCAGCTTATTCAGGCTTGGTGCCGTACCCTCACTCCCCACGAATTTCGAAATTTTATGCAGCGATTGAATGCCTACGTATAGTATATCATTGTTCTTGTAGATAAGTCGAACTGATTCCTGAACATGGCCATTAATTTCTATTTTTTCAAGTCCCGAATATCGGCCAACCCCGTGATCAATATGGGTGACATAATCTCCGGGCTGCAGTTCCCGAAGAAACTTCAAGGTCATTGCCTGGTCTCGCGTAAAGCCCCGTCTTAAATTGTACTTGTGAAACCGCTGAAAGATCTCATGATCCGTGTAACAAGATATCTTGTGATAAGGGTCAATAAATCCCTTATCAATAGATTTTAGGACAGGATGTAAAAGCACCTTTGCCTCCAAATCATCAAAAATAGATTCAAATCGCTGAACTTGTCGGGCATTGTCCGTAAATATGTAAGAAGTGTATCCCTCTGCTTGCAGATTCTGTAAATCTTCAATAAGATAGGTGAAGTTTTTATTGAAACTTGGTTGGGGCTTAGCTTCATAAACGATCTTTTGGTCGATCTCAAACGCTTCCGGTTCTTCGTTGAGGTAGACTTTATCATAGTGTGAAAGATCTCTCATGATCTCGCCGGGGGTCACAATAGTTGGCTTATTCACCTCCCGTTCGTCTTCTACAAAAGCCTCCTTACTACTTCTTAATACCTCAAAGCAATCCTGCAAACGATCGATAAGAAATGCTTCATTACAAATCCAAATCTGAGAATCTTCTGGCAATATCTTGAGGATACTCACCTTATCTTCACTCTCAAACTGGTTATTGATATTTGGCACAATTGACAATCTGGCGATATTCTTGATCGACAGCTGATCCATCGGGTTAAACGTCCGAATACTTTCAATTTCCTCATCAAACAATTCGATCCTATAGGGCCACTCATTTCCAAATGAGAAGATGTCGATGATCCCCCCCCGCACAGAAAACTGACCGGGTTCGAAAACAAAATCGACATTGGAAAATCCATATTCCACCAGGATCTCAATCAGGAAATCAACATCAACATTTTCCCGAATAGCGAGATTGATCCGATTTTTATTGAGGATGCCAGGGGAAACAACTTTCTCTGCCAGGGCCTCCGGGTAAGTAATCACAATATGCGTGCCTGCCTCATTGCCGGTAACTTTATTAATCGTTTCGGTACGCTGTAATACCTGACTACTGTTTACTTCTTTATACTGTCCGGGTTGTCGGCTGGAATCGGGAAAAAACCAAACTGGCTTTTGTGGCAGCAAACTCACGACATTATGATAGAAATAGGCGGCCTCTTCTTTGGTGTTTGCCACATAGAGAATCGTTCTGGGGTTCTTTAAATAACTTCCACAAAAGACAAAGGATGACTGTGCGCCCACCATTCCCTTGAGTAAATAGGTGACTGGACGTTCCAATTGGAGATTTTCTGCTACTACTTTACCCCGATCGTCGTCAGCATATTTGCTGAGCAGTAGCTCCAAATTTTCCACAGAACAAAGATAAGATCAAATTCAATCAAATAATACTTTCTAATGACAAAGGATGGGGATATCTCTCTGCCAGCAACCATCTGCATAAACCATATGAATGACAAAATTGTTGCCTCCATGTATCAATAAAACGAATGGCCAAAATTGGAATACTATCTTCGTCCTTGAATTTTAGCGTGTACAGGTAGTGAAACATCAGGCATACCCTTCGAAAGTATTATTATTTGGAGAATATACAGTCTTATATGGTGGTCAGGCATTGGCCATTCCTTATCAAAAATACAGCGGTTTATGGCATAAAGACAAACCCGAAACATTTATCGATCTCTCCTTATTTTTTTCACATCTCCGGAAAATAAATCAGTTGCTGCATAGTCCGTTAGATTTGAATATTTTGGAAATTCTGGAAAATGAATACCACTATTTCTCGAATATTCCCCAGGGCGTAGGTCTGGGTAGTTCTGCCGCTCTATCCGCATCGATCTATGATCTAAGTACAAACTCATCCCACCTGTCC
>JAGQWV010000461.1 GCA_020437045.1 Saprospiraceae bacterium
ATGCCATATTATATTTGAAAAAAAGATGAGATTAAAATTTTTCATTCTCCTGGCGTTTCTCCTACGGAGTGTGTCGGGAAGCTCCCAAACTGATTCGTTCCTCAGAATTCAGCAATGGGAAACAGCAGAAATTACCCTAGTATCTGCCAACCAATACACAAATCCCTATACGGAGGTAGAAGTGTGGGCAGAATTCAAAAACGAATCGGGGGACCGGCTTCTGCGTCCAGCTTTCTGGGATGGGGAAAATATCTGGAAAATTCGCTTTGCTTCACCCGATTCAAGCAGCCTCTGGAGTTGGACTTCTTATGCATCTGTTGCGGACAGCGGTCTTGATCATCGGCAGGGTCAAATGTTGGCAGGATCGTACGCCGGCACAAATCCACTGATTAAGCATGGACTCCTATGTATGTCTGAAGGCCGAAGAAACGTTATACAAGCCGATGGTAAACCCTTCCTTGTCGTTGGCGACACACCCTGGTCCCTGCCCTACCGGGCTACTTTGTCACAAGTGAAAATTTACGCAGAAGATAGAATGCAAAAAGGATTCAATACAGCGTTGTTGATTACTGCACAGCCCGATCGCGATGCCATAGGCCCTAAGAACGAAATGTTCCACAGGGCTTCGCTCGAGCATTTAAAGACCTACCCGATAGCCACATTAACCAGCTAATTCCTGCGTATTTTGCAACACTAGACAGCTTCATTGAAATCTTGATTGATCATCATATCGTACCTCTTTATGCTCCATTTGCACATGGGTATGGATGGAAAGGCAGACGATCCATTGGTGCTCAACTGGTACCTGAGGAATATGAACGATATTTCAAATATCTGCTAGCTAGATATGGCAGTAGTCCTGCCTTCTGGTTACTCAGTCTCGACAACAACGGGCAAACCCCGGGAGTACAGGAATGTGGTGAAATTTCCGAACGCTGGGATGCCTATCGCCAGCCGGTAGGACTTCATTACAATCCTCACGATCAAACACTAGCGGGTTGGGCCAATGGTGACAGTAGCTGCTGTTTTCACCACAATCGAGCTTTTCAAGATGCAAATTGGTTGGATTTTCAGTGGGCGCAGACCGGGCATGACGGTTTGCATATCTATCGCAAGGTAGAAGAAATGTATGCCGCTATCCCAACGAAGGCAAACATGGAAGGAGAACCAACCTATGAGGGTATGGGCGAAGGCAAGTTGGGCTTAGGTTGGTGGCAGGGAGAAAATGCCTGGAATCAAATGATGCATGGGGGAACCATGGGGGCTGTTTATGGAGCGGCCTGTCTTTGGCAATGGAAAATTACTACGGATGAAGGGGGATGGGAGCCTTGGACAAATGCTCCACTCTCCTGGAAAGAAGCTCTGCATTTGGAAGGAAGTCGCTATGTTGGGAATATTTCAAAGGCATTCGATGGATATGCGTTCGCTGACATGGAAAAGAGAGGCGACCTGGTGAAAAACCATCAACCCTTATTGGCTTGCCCAGATCGCTTTTATGTGTCTTTTCTTCCAAAAGGTGGTAAAATTCGCTTTAGAAAACTCCAGGCCGGACTTCCCTATCGGTGGTTTGATCCAGAGTCAGGAATAGATGTTGAAATCGGGATTACCACGGAGAATGAAAACTTTAAAGCCCCGGCGAAAAAACCTTTCGTATTAATCATTGGCGAAAAGCTATATAGGACTGATTAGTTTCTAAGCTCACAGATTCAAATAATCTTGCAGAAAGATTATTCTACATGTAGTGCTTATTCCTCATAATACCTGATCACACTCCGTCTTAAAGTTTACTCAATCGTTCTGCTGCCGCAAGTAAGGTTGATTCCGTTTTTCCAAAACAAAGTCGGATAAGTCGTTCGCTGGGATCGGGATTTGAATAAAAAACACTCATTGGAATCGCCGCTACCCCATGCTGAATCGTCAGATCCTTGACAAATTGATAGTCTGGTTTGTCACTTATTTCTGAGTAGTCGTAAAGTTGAAAATAGCTGCCTTCACTCAAAAGTGGTCTTAACCTGCTGTCTTTAAGTGCCTCTTGTAATAAATTGCGTTTGTGCTCAAAAAAGCCAGGGAGCTCCAAATAATGCTTCGGTTCCTTCATATATTCAGCCAATGCATATTGCAGTGGTGTCGGTACGGTAAAAACATTGAACTGATGAACTTTTCTAAATTCAGCGGTCAAGGATTTTGGTGCAACAATATATCCAACTCTCCACCCGGTGATATGATATGTTTTCCCAAATGAAAACACGGCAAAACCACGATTAAATAATCCGGGATACCTAAGAATACTTTCATGTTGTTGCCCACCAAAAATTAAATGTTCATACACCTCGTCACTAATAACATAAATACCAGTCTTCTCAACTATGGCTTCCAGCGCTTTCAAATCGTCTTCCTTGAGCGTTCTTCCAATGGGATTGTGTGGTGTATTGATAATAATGAGGCGGGTCCTTTCATTGACCATTCCCTCAACAATATCCCAATCCACCTTAAAACCTGGTGTTTTTAGATGAAAGGGTTGGGGTATTCCTCCATTTAGGATAATTGCTGGTTTATAAAGATCATAGGCCGGATCAATTACGATAACTTCATCACCAACATGAACAATTGTGGTGATGGCAGAATAAATGGCCTCCGCAGCTCCTGCCGTTACGGTAATTTCATTGACAGGGTCGAGCGACAATTGATGCAAAGCATTATACTTCATCGCAATCTGCTCTGAGAGTATATCGATTCCTCGCATTGGTGGATATTGATTGTGCCCGGCTTGCATAGCCCTATAGGCCAGGTTATGCAATAGGGGATCGCAATCAAAATCAGGAAATCCCTGAGACAGGTTGATAGCATTATGCTCTTTTGCTAATGCAGACATAACCGTGAAGATGGTTGTGCCGACATCCGGCAGTTTACTTAATATCATGATGAATGATAATTCTTAAAGATCTCCTCGATTTTGCTGGCCAGCTTACGATCCTTATCGGTGACAATATCTCCGGCATCGTGGGTAGTCAACTCGATATTGACCTCATTGTATACATTATTCCAGGATGGGTGGTGATTGGCCTTCTCGGCTTCAAAAGCCACCTGTGTCATAAAAGCAAATGCCTGACCAAAGTTCTTGAATTTGAAAGTACGCGATAATTTGTTTTGCTTTTCTTCCCACATGTTTTTTATAGTTAGGTGCTCCAATCATACTGATCGAGATTCGCAACGGCTTCGGTCAATAATGCTATGCAATGATCTATATCTTCCGTATGAGCCATCTCAATGACCTGATGTAAGTGCCGGAGTGGGATAGAGATTGCGCCAGCTATGGAACCATCTTTACCATATCGTTGTATGCCTGCAGTGTCGGTACCTCCTGCTGTCAATATTTCTGGCTGCCATTTGATGTTCTTTTCATCCGCTAGCTTTTTCAGATACTGAACCATACGATAGTCACAAATAGTTGATCCATCCATGATTTTAATAGCCGCCCCTTCTCCAAGTTTTGTTATCACTTCATGAGGTTGGGCCCCCGGTAAATCAAAGGCTACGGTAACATCGAGACCAAAACCAAAATGGGGGTTAATATGCCCCGCGGAACTCATAGCTCCACGGAGCCCTACTTCTTCCTGGACAGTAAAGGTGCCATATACGTCATATGGCACATCACGTTCTTTGAGGGCAGCCATTGTTTTCAAAAGTATGTAAACGGAGACTCGGTTGTCCAGCGATTTGCCATTGACACAGTTTCCCATTTTTATCAGACTGCGTTCTCTTGTGATAGGGTCTCCTACACTAATTAAAGCTTTTACTTCCTTTCCGGTGAGTCCGGTATCTATATAGTAATCCTTGATGTTGGGTGCTTTGTTTCTTTCTTCGGCTTGCATGAGATGAATGGGCTTAGATCCCATCACACCAATGACGTCTTCTCTTCCATGAATAATTACTCTTTGTGCGGTCAGTGTTTTGGGGTCAAACCCACCTAAAGTATGAAACCGAATAAAACCATCATCATCTATATGTGTCACAATAAAGCTGATTTCATCAAGATGGGCGGCAATCATCACCCTTTTTCGGTCTTTACCTTTTTTGATGGCTATTACATTGCCCATCGCATCAACAGATACTTCATCCGAGATCGATTTTAACTGGTCGAGGACCAGATCTCGAATGGGTTTTTCAAATCCCGGTGCTCCTGGAGTTTCACAAATTGTCTTAAGAAGATCAAAATCAATCATACGTTACTTTGTCAAATAGAAAGTTGTTCGGATGAACAAAAATTAAGTTTTAAAATACTAAAAAAATAAAATCAGTTAATTTGCGTCATTGAACCATGGTCATATGCAAACATTGGATCGTCGATAAAAATACATGTCTTTTGTTAAACAGTTAGCGGGCGAAACTGTAATCTACGGAATCAGTAATATATTAAGTAGGGTTGTTTTCTTTATTTTCCTTACCGGATATCTCACTCGGGTATTTCAGGATCAGGCACAGTACGGTATTCACCAGGATTTATATGCCTATATGGCACTGCTGTTGATCGTCTTCACCTACCGCATGGAGACCGCCTATTTTCGAATGGGCTCAGAGAAGGAAATTGAAAATAAAGCATTCTATTCTGCATTGACCAGCATTATAACCACCACTATTTTTTTTTCAGGAATTATGCTTCTTTTCCGGCATCAGATCGCTTCTCTCCTGCAGTATGCCAACAAAAGTATTTATGTTGTTTACATGATCCTGATTATATCTCTGGATGCCCTTGCCGCCATTCCATTTGCGCGTTTAAGGCTGCAAAACCGGCCCCTACGATTTGCCTTCATCAAGGTGATCAACGTTTTTGTTATGGTCTTTCTGGTCGTCTTTTTTCTGGAGTTTTGTCCCTATATGATTCAAAAGGGTTATCCTTTCTTTGAAAAAATTTATCACCCAAATCGTCAAATTGATTTGGTGATCATCGCCAACATCATTTCCAGTGCCGTGGTATTAATCATGTTATTGCCTCTCATTCTTAAAACTCCCTTTCAATTTGACGGAAAATTATTGCTGAAAATGTCCCTCTATCTGCTACCCTTGATTATTGTGAGTTTAGCTGCGACTTTTAATCAGTCCTTTTCCGTACCCCTGCTCAAATATTTACTGCCAGCTGATAAAGAAGCAAATCTAAGCAGTGCCGGAGTTTATGCTGCCGGGGCAAAATTGGCCCTCATAATGAATCTATTCACGCAGGCATTTACTTATGCTGCAGAACCCTTCTTTTTTAAAAGGTCCATGGATCACAATGCTCAAGAAATTTATGCCGACGTCGCACAGGCTTTCTCTCTGGTGGCAAGTGTTGTGATGTTAGGTATTTTACTGTATCTGGACAGTGTCATCATTTATCTTCTCGGTCCCGCTTACCGATCCGGGGTTTATGTTGTTCCCTTGCTCTTATTAGCCTATTGGTTTCTCGGCCTATATTACAACTTTAGCTTGTGGTATAAGATCAAAGATAAGACGTATATGGGTGCAATCATTTCTGTCGGAGGGGCCCTGATCACTCTGGTCCTAACAGTTGTACTTATACCAAGATATGGTTCCATTGGAATGGCCTGGGCCACATTAGCTTGTTATTTCTTCATGACCCTAGCGAGTTATTTTACCGGGAGTATTTATTATCCTGTGCCATACCACATGAAGAGGATAATCGGATATTTGCTTTTCACCTTTCTGTTGTACGCCATTAATGAGACAGTAAAATATCTATTACATCCAGGTTTGATCTTGCAGATCATTATCAGTACTATACTCTTATCCGCTTTTGTTGGCATCATCTACCGGACAGATAAAGAGAAAATTCTGAGCTGGATCGGTCAGAAATGAATACGAAAAAAATCTATGATGGTGATCCAATTACGGTAGACCAGAATACAAATGGCAATCAACAAAAAGATCAAAGTTACTTTGGTGTTGCGTTTGATAATCTGATATCGATCGTGACGACTGGTGTATTTATGCTTGCGATGATAAGCCATTTTTATAGGAAGATCTCTCCAATTAAAAAAGTGGTTGCCTGCCCTCCCAGAAATACCCGTTGATCATCTAGGACACAAATCACTTCACCAGTTCTTTTAGAGGCTTGTAGGGCGATCATCTTCTTTTTTCCCTTCTTCTCAGACCAATAGGGTGTCAGAAGGGTGTGTGCCGAACCGGTCACTGGATCCTCTTCAATACCGTATTTTGGGAAAAAACACCTACTTACAAAATCAAATGGAGGTTTGGCGGAAGCCGATAAAATAATGCCCCTGGCATCAATTTCGGTGATCGCTCGAAAATCGGGAGTGTATTCTCTAACCATTTTTTCATCTTCGATGATCATCAGATAATCATCCAGGCCACGACGGACATCAATCAATTTCAGATGGAGTCGATTTGCCAATGATTGTTTCTCCTGTTCTGTCACGACCATGCCATAGTCAGCAGGAAAGTTCATCATTAAGCCATCCTCCGTTTTCCGGATATGGAGTTTACCTCTTTTCTGAGTATTAAACGTGCAATGATCCAACTCGTAGTCGAGATGTTCATAAAGGACATGTGCTGATGCCAGGGTTGCATGGCCACAGAGTTCCACTTCGCGTAAAGGAGTAAACCAGCGAATTAAAAAGGTACCTGATTCTTCCTGCACAAAAAATGCCGTTTCCGCCAGATTATTCTCTGCCGCAACCTGCTGCATCACTTCTGTTGTCAACCAGGAATTTAAAGGAATAACTGCGGCGGGATTGCCTTTAAAAATCTGGTCAGCAAATGCATCAACCTGATACATTGTATAATTCATAATCAAATGTATAGAAACAATTAGAAATCAAATCCCAGGGCGAGATGTAACTTTGGTTTTTGAACCACCCGGGTTTCTACTCCCCAAGCATAATCAAGACGAATAAAGTAGCCAAACAAAACCGTACGAAATCCCACTCCATATCCATAGACTATGGGATCCCGGTGATAATTGACCCGTATAAACAAGGCGGGAGGAACGGGTATTTCCTCAATATTAATAGGGTTTTCGTCATCAAAAGGAGATAACCCGGTCCAGGCTGCACCTAAATCGGCAAAACCCACTAATTGCATATGTCTAAGAAAGGCAAACTTGATGGGTCGGCGGGAAAGATATTTTAGAAAGGGAATGCGAAGTTCGGTATTGATCAACGCATACGTAGAACCATTACGCACATTGTAATCAAAACCACGAAGATTTGGGCTTATCGTCTGATATGCAAAATTGCCTTCTGGTGGTGATACTTTGTCGTTATATTTTGGGATCAGCCAATTGTCTACTCCTCCCAGATAGTATAAGTTCTGCTCAGAACCAAATGATGTGGCTGCTGCAAATCTTGTGGCCCAAACCATATGTTTGGCAAAATTTAAGTA
>JAGQWV010000462.1 GCA_020437045.1 Saprospiraceae bacterium
AAAGCCTTGTTTGACAAAGGCCATACGCGGTTTCGCTTTTACTGACGTTGTCGGTCAGCATCAGGATTCGATCTGACAAAAAATAATCTCGACACTAATATCAGTTACTGCGGAAATGCTGCACTAGTCCTTAGATAACTGCCTGGTGGTTAGCCCAATTTGTTTAGAGACCCCTCAGACGCTATGATTCTGACCCCATGCGTTTTAATTTCGCCAGCCCCTGACTAAGCTCCTCGTTCTGCTTCTCGTCTGAATCCCCAAAATTTTTGTTCACATTTTATTTATTAGGTCAACTTAATAATATACCATACGTGCCTGATGAATCGACACCTCATTTGACCCCTTTACTATAACGTTAAAGATCTATTGTACTAAATGGAAAGATCTATCATAGGAGGGAAGCAGGGCTATGCTTAGTCTTGAAAGGTAAATAATACCGGAAAGAAAGACATAATTTGCAGAATCATCCTCTACCTCAGTCGATCTGCAGACCGTACCAGTTTCTCATCTTTCTTTATAAATCGAAGCGCTAAAGCGAGAAATATAATCGCTAAGACGGGCATCAGATACCCATAATCAATCGTGATTTCGGTACCAACCGGTATCCCCTGATAATCCATATAAAATAATATGATCGTCAAGACCAGGGCTAGCGAAACCAGGGCAATCGCCAGTCGACTCAGTTTCATCTGCAGAGGACGGTTTTTGAAAAGAAAAATGGTGATAGCAGGAATGAGGATGCCCAGGACCACCAATACCAGCAAAATCACATGGTCCTGTGTATTAAATACACCATCAGCAAGCATGCTTTCGCTGTTTCCAACCGGTAAGGGTTTATCAATACTGACGAAATCCATGGGATTCGAAAAAAGTAGTCCCATCATGATGGCTGCAAGAGCGAGAAAAACCGTCTGTAAACGCTGTATCATTGTTGGTAATTTTAGAAAATCTGCCACTGAAATTACTAAATTTATTCAATGAGCTCAGGTAATGGACATGCTCCCAGCTATTGGGAAAAAAGGACTTTTCTTCGCAGAAGAAACCTAATCATTGTTGGTTCTGGTATTGTAGGTTTGTCGGCTGCTCTGGAAGCAAAAAGAAAAAATCCCAAATGGAGTATTTTGGTGGTTGATCGTTCGATGGTACCACATGGAGCCAGTACCAAGAACGCTGGATTTGCTTGTTTTGGTAGCCCATCAGAACTCCTATCAGATATAGAAAAGCATGGATGGGATGATATGATCACCCTGGTAAAAAAACGCTGGGAAGGCCTGCAAATCCTTATGAAACTAGTGCCCGAACAAGACCTCAACTATATACCTTGTGGGGGTTATGAAGTCTTCAACGATGCGCAACGTGAATTATTAGATGAGTGTTTGGAGGCTTTGCCAGCCCTCAACGAAGCACTTTCCTTTATTGGCCATGACGTCTTTCATCACCGGGCATCCCTTCAAGACCATGGATTAGAGAATTTTCATGGCATCATAGCCTGCCCATATGAGGCATCGATTCATCCGGGCATGATGATGCGGTCTTTGATTCGACAGTGTCATACAGCAGGCATAGAATTTCTCAATGGCCTGGATGTTAGTGCGATAGATGACCAGGGTGATAAAACTTGTATACAATCAAAAGATTTTGAGGTCACTTCGGATTATCTTCTTCTGGCGACAAATGCCTTCACTACCAAGCTTCTTCCGGAAATTGATCTTTATCCCGCCAGAAATCAGGTTGTAGTCACTACACCGATCAATAATCTTCAGCTCAAAGGAATATATCACCATGATGCCGGTTATGTCTATTTTCGAACCGTTGAAGGTAATCGCATTCTGCTGGGTGGGGCCAGAAATATTTTCGAACAGCAGGAACGGACAGATCAAATCACAGTCACCGAAAATGTTTTGCAACACCTCCAGGAACTGCTCGCTCGAAAAATAGTTCCAGGCACAACCTTTGGTATTGATTATCAATGGAGTGGAATACTGGGATTAGGAAGCCAAAAAACTCCACTGGTACAATGGTATTCAGATCGTATCTTTGTCGCCTGCCGGATGGGTGGTATGGGTATATCGATTGGGGCCCATATCGGCCAAACTGCAGCATTTGAGATGGTGACACGTTAACCTTCTGTTAATCATCGTCACTTATTTTGCTATTTGACAGCATCAGACCGTTTACAAACGAAAAATAATCAACGATTGCGTCTTCTTTGTCTGACCATACTGCTTGTTTTTACTCTGCCTTCCGTCCGGGCTCAAAATATCAATGAACAACCACAGGATACCACAAAATCCAGCCTAGTTGTTATTGATAAAGCAGATCAAGTCGAACGAGTCAGCGGATCTGCCCAGGAAGAGATTCTAATTCTTAGCGGCAATGTTTTGCTCCATCAGGATAGCCTATTTATGCAATGTGATTCAGCGCGAAAAGAAAATAATGATCTGATCGCATTGGGTAATGTACTTTTGCAACAATGGGATTCTGTTAATGTATTTGCCGGAAGGCTCGAATACTACGGTGACACGAAAGATGCATATCTCAGAGATTCTGTCATCATGCAGAGTAAGGCGCAGAAACTTTTTACGGATTCATTAGCCTATAATACAGCAACTCGCATTGCCGAATATGAACACGGGGCGACCTTAACCAATGATACGATCTTTTTATATAGCCGAAAGGGGACGTTTTTTCTTCAGACCAACGAAGTCTATTTTAAAGACAGTGTTTATATCCAGAGTGAAGATTTTGAATTGTATGCCGATACTTTGCTATATAATACCGAAGAACAGAAAGCCTACTTCCTCGGACCAACACGCATCGACCTCACCAACGGCAGTAAAGTTTATTGCGAGGGAGGATACTTTGATTTAAAAAATAAACTAGCCTTATTTACGCAAGATGCCCAGTATGTGGATGATGAACAGGTGGCACTTGGTGACTCCATTCTTTACGATGGAAATAGTAAAATTGTCACGCTCTTACACAATGCATCCTTAAGTGAACCGGGTAAAGAAGCTGAAGCGGACACTATCATCTATCGGGAAGAGGAAAAAATTCTCAGTTTACAGGGAAATGCTTTCTTTAAAGACTCTATCCGAACCATGCGTTCGAACACCCTAGTTTATAATGTAGATCAGGATAAGCTCATCTCCAATTCAAGAGCTTCCATTGAAAACGCACCGCAGTTCCTGGAAGCCGACACCATTGATTTTGACAACGAAACCGGAGTTGGAATTGCCATTGGCAATATTGTTTGGAAAGACACCACTTCGCACTATACCATCTTTTGTCAGGAAGCGCAATATATTGATTCCATAAAATACCTGAAAGCCTTCGGGGGAAGACCGCTGCTGATCAATAAAATTGAAGACGACTCACTTTACTTGTCTGCCGACACACTCTTTTCCCTAGAACAACAGGGAATAGCAGATACCTTTAGGATCTTCAATGCCTATCATGATGTCAAAATCTTTAAGAGTGACCTGCAGGCTATTTGTGATTCGCTATCTTATTCTTCAGAAGACTCTATATTCCAATTATATAAGGATCCGGTTATCTGGTCAGATACATCTCAATTTGTAGCGGATTCAGTCAGCATTCAACTAGCCAATGAAAAAATTGATAAGATTTTTCTGAAAAAGAATGCCTTTATCCTCAATTCGGAGGATCAAATACTATTCAATCAAATGCAGGGTAAAGAAATAACCGCCTTTTTTAAAGAAGGAGACGTTTACAAGATGTTGATCAAAGGTAATGCTCAATCGGTGTATTATGTTCTGGATGACAGCAAGGCATATATCGGATTAAATGAGACAGAGTGTAGCAGCATGCTGTTGCGATTTGCCGGGAATGCGGTGAAAGAAATCGTTTTTTACGATAATCCGAAGGCTAGTTTCCACCCCATACAAGATGTTGATCCGGAAACGTTTAAATTAGAAGGGTTTCACTGGCGGGAATCGGAACGTCCCAAATCCCTAAATGACTTGACAAAGATTGTATTTCAATGAAAAGATTTACCGGAATAGTAGTTATACTTTTTTTTATCGTGGTGAAATTGTCTGCAGATGCGCCTAAGGACACTTTTCGCCTTGCGAATGAAGCGTACGAGAAAGGAGCCATAGATGATGCCATACAGCTGTACGAATCGATTGTGACTAATGATTATGGATCGACTTCCATTTATTACAATCTCGGAACCGCATACTTGAAAAAAGAAAATTGGTCTGCTGCCCGCTTCTATCTGGAAAAGGGTATTCAGGCAAATCCCAATCATCCCGGGTTAAATAAGAATCTGGAGTTGGTCCGAACAGCTGTGGACGACCTATATAATTTTCCTCATTTTCCCCTTATGGGTCTGATCGACAACATCCATAGTGTAGCGGGAAAGAACATTATTTCAATAGTACTCTTGATACTATTTATAGTAGCAATGGCCGTTGCATGGTTTAAACCACAATTCTGGCAGAAAGGTCTGTATGGAATTGCCGGATTTTGGCTACTGGTATTTATTTTATTCATGTTGGAACGCAAAAATGCCAGAATCTACCATAATATGGCGATTATTTGGAAAGATGAAACTCCCCTTTACGACAAACCCGAAAATGATAGTGTTAACGATATAGTCAATCTAAAGGCCGGAGTCAAGGTTCGGTCATTGGAGAAAGTAGGCCCCTGGTGCAGGATAGATCTGGCTGACGGAACCAGTGGGTGGATCGAGGAAAAGGAGGTGCGATTTCTCTAAACGGATAAAGTATTGCAGGGCTATGCCATAATGCCTGTTTCAAAGTACAATTTCTTCAAAAAAAACAACAGGCACAACACAACCAATAAATGCTTGGGTAAAACCACGTGGCACGTATCAGAGGTATAAATGAAAACAAAAAGATAGTGAAAGTTTAAACTCTCAACAGAAGCTGAGGTTTTTCAGTGCTAGTCTTTTTCAACGCCACCATCCAGATGATCCTGATATTCCTTCAGTTCATCCCACTTGCCTTCTACTGCCAGACCAGCCTGTTTTGGCCAGGTATCCGGATTAAACATCTTATAACGATTGCCTGCGGATTCCAAAATTTCGCGAATTTTTTCCGGATCAGATTCAGACATTACTTTTAAGTCGGTAATTCCTGCTTCTTTAAGGATAGACTCCAATTTAGGACCAATGCCTTCGATGATTTTGAGATCATCCTCCTTTCCTTTCTTTGTTGCTGCTTTAGGAGCAGGAACTTCTTCTTTCACCGTTGCTGCAGGAGCTTCTTCAACGACTGCTTTTGGTGTTTCCTTTTTTGGCGCAGCAGCTTTTGGCTTAGATTCCTTTGTTATCGGAGCAACGGTTTCTTCGACGATAGCGTCAAAAGGCATCACGGACACAAAGGTTCGGTCCTTACGACCCTTTTTAAACTCAACCGTTCCATCAACCAGAGCATACAGTGTATGGTCCTTACCAATACCCACTCTGTTTCCTGGATGAAATTTAGTGCCTCTCTGACGCACGATAATGTTACCTGCTTTGGCCAACTGACCGCCAAAAAGTTTCACACCCAGTCTATTACTATGACTATCACGTCCGTTATCCGAACTACCAACACCTTTCTTATGTGCCATGATTGAATGAGTTTAATTATCCGATTGAATCAACCTTAATCTTGGTAAAGCTCTGACGGTGGCCATTTTTCACCCGATAGCCTTTACGTCTTTTCTTCTTGAACACAATCACTTTATCGCCCTTTTGATCACCTAATACGGTGGCTCCGATCGTAACACCGGATAGCGCAGGAGTTCCAACAGTGGTTTCTCCATCACGGTCTACCAGAAGCACTTTATCAAAAGTCACTTTATCTCCTTCTTCCGCAGCCAGTTTGTGGACAAACACTTCCTGACCTTCCTCAACTTTAAACTGTTGACCAGCGATTTCAACGATTGCAAACATTACTTAAAAATTTTAGGACTGCAAAGATATGCTATTCTCACTGTTTTGCAAGGATTTAGATGAGAAAAGTGCGTGTGCACCACCAGTATTGCTCAGAGAAAAGCAAATCATTAATTTCATAGGTACGAATAGGCAAGGTAAATACATTACAGGAAATGCTCCATGTAATTTCGCTTAATGTCCAACACTCAATCGACTTCCCAATATCACTTCCAGCTGAGCTCCCAATTGCACTTCCAGGGTACGGCAGACTGCTTCTTCGGCAGGATTATCGACAATCACTTTATCAGATAGCAGATTTATGGCGATGACAACACTATCGCATAACCCGGGAATACTCATCGTGGTGCCCAGCCAGGTCGTACTTAGAAACCAGTCCGTTGCTGAAAAACCAGACAATTTTTTCAATTCCCCTTCTTCGATCGTAACTTCAAATGATATCTCGGATGAACAAGTACCATTCTGATCAATGGCATAAATCGTCCCGCTTGAAGAAATGACGTCGCCGGGAAAGTACGATTGTCCTCTCCCCCCCGATTGATCAAAATATCTTTGACTTCCACTCAGGTTAGTACCTGTGATCGGAGGCAATGTAAACCCATAGCATGCAGTTACCGGATCCACAGGGTCGATCACAGGTGGGTCATCGCAAAAACTCTCATCAGCGGGCTGGCAGCAAAGTTCTAGTACGGCCGTGCCTACTGCTCGGATCAGCAAGTTTCCGGCTGGGAGCATAACCAATGAAGTATCTGCCGCGAAGTCGATACAAGTCAGATAACCATTGCAATCTTCAGCAAATACTTCAGCCATACCAATATTCTCCCCTGGTAGAGAGGCCCGGTTCGGGCTAAAAAAAATGTATTCAGTCGGTTGTTCCAACACAATGTTAAACCACGATTCACGATGAAATACAAAAGATAATGGATCAACAAAACATTGACTTTCGGTACTTGAAAGGGCAGATCCGTTCGAAATACAAAATGCCTTGACCGGCCAGGGATCAGTGCAAGTCCCTTGAGCAAAAGTGCTTGCAAGGATAAGGCAAATATTAACCCAGAGTATAAACCACTTCTTCATATTCGATTGTTTAACCAGGCCGATTCATCGGATCCTTGACGGTAACTCTGTAAGAAAAATCTCAATACTCGCCAGTTTTACCACATCTTTGATTTATATCGGTATTTCATCACCGCGCGTTAAATCGACCTATCTTAACGCAAGTTGCACCAATATACATGCTAGGGCATTCAGTATTGTTTCATCTATAAGCACATATGTTTCAAAGCATATATCAAACCAGCAAAAAGTGTAGCTTTCAATGGATGATGGACAGTTAAAGGAGAAAAATCGAACTGGAAAATTTAGTA
>JAGQWV010000463.1 GCA_020437045.1 Saprospiraceae bacterium
ATATCAACATAATCATGATAGATTAGATCATCACCATCGATCTGCGCATTCACTTGCGGCATTTCCTGGAGTACCTGGGCACATGCTTTGGCAAACAAGGACATAAAGCCCAGCTTAATGCCATGTTTTGCTACAAACTGATCCTGATATTTCTTACGCAAATCCAGGATTCCGGTCATGTCCACTTCATTGAAAGTAGTAAGCATGGCCGTATTATTTTTTGCCGACACCAACCGCGCAGCAATTGTGCGACGCATACGTGACATCTTTTCTTTCCTTTCTACCCGCGAAAAGGCCACGGTTGGCACCGGAGTAGATTTCTCTTTACTTTCGACAACTGCTTCTTTGGTTTTTTCAGTTGCTTTTAAGGCATCTTCTTTGGTGATTCGGCCATCCTTGCCTGTGGCGGCCACTTCAGAAGCTTTAATACCACGTTCATCCAGGATCTTTGCTGCTGCCGGTGAGGGATGTCCCTTGGCATAGCTATCGGTTCCTGCCTCGGGTTTCGGAGCAGGTTTTTCTTCAGTCGGTTTAGTTTCCTTGGTTTCGGCAGATGCAGAACCGTTGCTGCCCGCTGGGTTTTCAGCCGTTGTATCAATTTTCGCAACCAGGGCACCTATGGGCAAATCCGCTCCTTGCTCCGCAACGTAGATTAGCTTTCCGGAAGCTTCTGCAGGAAATTCCAGTGTGGCTTTATCCGATTCAAATTCACAAATAGGCTCATCCAATTCGACATAATCCCCATTCTCTTTCAGCCATTGTGACAAAGTGACTTCGTTGACAGATTCGCCAATTACCGGCACTTTCATTTCCACTAAGCTCATAAGTATTAACCTGATTTAAATTTAGCGTGTAAAGGTATGATGTTTCAGTCAGATTTTTCAGCTGACAAAGGTCTATGTTCGGTTACAATAATTTTGCCAGTATGAAGTCTTTTACCTCAAATCAAAGTCAGGAACGGTCAGACGGCCTGTCCTTTCATTTTTTCCGCATTTTCAGCAACTTGCAATCCTTCGAGAATATTCTCCAGGTCTCCTTCCATCACCCGGTCCAGATTGTACAGTGTCAGATTAATTCGGTGATCCGTCACCCGGTTTTGCGGATAATTATAGGTTCGAATTTTATCAGAACGGTCACCGGTGCCGACCAGAGAACGTCTTTTTGAGGCTTGTTCATTTTCATAAGCCGCTCTTTGTGATTCATAGATCTTCTGATAAAGTCTTTGCAAGGCAATCTCCCTGTTTTTTATCTGTGAACGTCCGTCGGTACTCTCCGCCACAATGCCTGTTGGCAAGTGGGTAAACCGGACTCCCGATTCAGTCTTGTTAACGTGCTGACCACCGGCTCCGCTCGATCGAAAGGTATCTGTTTTCAGATCGGATTTCTTAATATCTACATCATCCATTTCCAGTTTTGGCATCACCACCACCGTAGCGGCCGAGGTATGAACCCTGCCCTGAGTTTCTGTGACCGGTACCCTTTGTACCCGGTGAGCACCAGATTCAAATTTTAATTTGCCATAAACATTATGCCCAGAAACTTCCAGTACAATCTTGCTATATCCACCAACCGTACCTTCATTCAACTGCAATACCTCCTGTTTCCAACCCTGGGTATCAAAGTACTTGGAATACATTCGATAGAGATCCCCGGCAAATATGGCCGCTTCGTCACCACCGGTACCAGAACGGATTTCAAACAGAACGTCTTTTGTATCGTCTGGATCTTTAGGAATGAGTAAATACCGTAACTGTTCCTCCATTTCTTCTTTCTGTGGCTCCAGTTCTTCCAGTTCCATTTCTGCCATTTCCCGCATTTCCTGATCGGGATCTTTCAGGTGGTGTTTGGCAGAATTGATATTTGAAATGATATTCTTATAGTCTGAAAATACAGACATTATTTCCTGTAGATCTTTATACTCCTTGTTGATTTTTGAATACCGGTCGATATCGGTGATAATTTCCGGATCCGTCATCTGTTCTTCCAGATGTTTAAAGTGTGCTTGAATTTCTTCTAATTTTTCGATCATTTCCTGATGTCCACTAAATCCAAAATGGATGGGATTAAATATTTATTTATTTCATAGTAGCTAAAATAAAAGCCAGGGAAGCATCAATACATGACGACTTCCCCGGCTTTTATTTTTTTGAATCGGAGCTAATGTTGAATTCTAACCTTATCCTTTATACTTTGGATGAATTCAGGTGTTACTTTGGGACGGACAACATTGCCCCGAACGAAATCTCTAAAATTCCGCTCGTTATTGAGCATTTGTTCATAAGCCGGATTGTCCTTGATCCTATTCATGACTTCCTCTTCGGCCTCTTTTGTTAATGCTTTATCAAGCATCATATCCACTTTTTTTCGAAAGTCTGTAAAATCACTGGGAGCACGCATGACTTAAGTATTTTCTCGTTTTATAATTATTTCATCAACAGGGGAATAAGTAATTGCTACTCAAAAAATAAAAAACTTTGTGCTTATTCACTCTCGTCATCAGAATCTCCGGACCTGCTTCTTTTGTCCTGAAATCCCAATGATTCAGCATATTGCTTTAGCTTATCTTTCAACATATTTCGTGCCCGGTGCAATCGGGATCTCACCGTGCCAATAGGAATATCAATTATTTTCGCTATTTCCTCATAGGTAAATCCTTCCACATCACAAAGAAGAATGACCGTGCGAAAATCTATAGGTAAGGAGTTAATGGCTACCGTGACTTCATCACCGAGCAAATTTTCAAAAATTTCTGCTCTAAGATCCTGGTACTCGGCAATATTGCTATCCTCCTTATCCTGGTATCCAACAAATTCTTCAAAATCAACCTTAGTCGGACGTCGGCTTTTCTTCCGATACTGATTGATGTATGCATTCTTCAGGATTTTAAACAACCAGGCTTTCGCATTCGTTCCCTCGACGTAAGAATTGAGTGCACGATAGGCCTTCATAAAGGTTTCCTGTACTAAATCTTTAGCGTCTTCTTCGTGATAAGTCAGATGATAAGCGAAGGTGGTTAAGGCATCAACATGAGGTAGTAACTCCCGTTCGAAGAGTTGATCGCGCTCTTTGTCTGTGTCCTTGTTTGCCATAGGGGGCTAAAATAGTCCAAATTAATTGAAAATCTTCTAGAATATCACAACATTAGTAGTGTCAAATTATGCTTAGCAGCGTATCGGGGATAACAGACATATCAAATATTCCGATCTGAAATCAAGCTATGATAGAGGTTGAAGTTCATGGTACACAATGGGTTCTTCATCCTGACCGGGCCGTATTCTGGCCTTCCCAGGAGATGCTTATCGTTACCGATTTGCACCTGGGCAAAATTCAACATTTCCGGAACGCTGGCATCTATCTTCCACCATATGCCGCTTACGATAATTATGAGCGTTTATCCGGACTTCTCCTTGAATTTTCGCCAAAAACACTGTTGATTTTAGGTGATCTTTTTCATAGTAACCTAAATCAAGATTGGAAAAATTTTTGTGAATTGCGGGACTCTTTTTCCCATATTCACTTCGAACTCGTGCCGGGAAATCACGACATACTCGATGATAATTTATTTTTAAAAAATAATATTCTACTGCATCAGGAAAGGGCCATATTTGAAACACTGAGTTTTAGTCATTATCCGGAAAAGAACTCAAATGCACATTATTATAATGTTGCCGGTCATTTACACCCAGGGATTCGTCTGGTGGGAGATGGCTTACAATCATTGAGACTGCCCATATTTTACCTGGGCGCCAACCATGCATTATTACCCTCTTTCGGAACGTTTACCGGCACTTCCCTCATAGAGGTTCAACCGGGAGATCAGGTAATTGCGATCACCAAAGATACCCTGGTGCCGATTGAGAATTAAATTTTATGACCCTCTCATAGAGATTTTCATCCGCTCAATGCGGGCTTCAATTTTCTCTGTACTCATTCTTTCTCGCATACGGTCGACGATGATCGGAAAGGAGAAGGGAGTCGGCATGGGTGTCTTGATCAATCGAATATCTTGGCTGGAAATTCGATTTAAAGCTCTTCTCAAACGAGCTTCTTCCAGTTGAAAGACCAGTGCCTCATCATAAGCTTGTAAATACAAAAGATTGTTCGGATCATAATCTTTAAATACCTCAAAAAGTAAACTCGTTGACGACTGTAAGTGTTTTTCCTTTTTGAATTTACCTGGATATCCTTTGAAGACTAAACCAGCAATAGAAGCAATATCTCTAAATCTCTTGCGAGCCATTTCTACCGCATTGACACTGGCCAGTATGTCTGGTTGAAGTCTTTTAGTATGAAACAAACCTTCTTCCAACCCCTGCTCTATGGGGATTTCTTTGTCGCTTAATAGTTCAAATCCATAATCATTCATGGCAATGGAAAAGGTCATGGGTCTAATTTGACCCAACCGGTAAGATAGAAGTGCTCCCATCCCTTCATGAACGTAACGTCCCTCAAAGGGATACATCAGCAGATGAAATCCATCCCGGTCCTGAAATGACTCAATCAGAAATTCATTTTCCCGTGGCACAAGCGAATGTTTCCGTTGGACTTCAAAGAGGGGTTCAAGAGTAGTGACTTCAATATCATGACCAGCATTATTGACATATTCATCAAATTTAAAGCGAATCATCGCCGATAATTGGGAAGATAATGGCATCCTGCCTCCCAACCAGGAAGGGGTTCTGCCATCCTGGCTCCGCGATTTTTTTACCAATGCCACGTTCTCTTTAATGCGGATCAATTCCAGACTTTTCCCGGCAAACCAGAAACGATCTCCCGGATTTAGCTTGCTGATAAACCATTCTTCAATATTTCCCAGATTCTTACCGCTCAGGTATTTAACCATCATCGCACTTTCTCCCACGATGGTACCAATAGACAATCGATGCCGGGTAGCTATGGATCGTTCCGTGATGCGATAGATACCATGTTTATCCCGGCCCAGTCTCTTATACTCTTCATAAGCATCCAGACTTCCTCCCGATGCGGTAAATGACAAGACCTCATCCCATTCTTCATCAGAGATACTGCGAAAGGAAAAGGTAGCCTGGACTTCTTTCTTAATCTGCCGGGCTTCGAAACCTTCCGATACCGCCAGCGTAATAAGGTATTGCATTAGCACATCGAAGCTGCGGATAAAGGGAATTCGTTCTTCCATGATATCTCTTCGAATAGCTTCTTTTAATGCCGCCCCTTCTACAATTTCCAGGGCATGGGTAGGAAGGAAATAGATCTTACTGGTCGCCCCGGGTTGGTGTCCACTTCGACCAGCTCTTTGCACAAACCGGGCAACTCCCTTAGGGCTTCCAATCTGAATGATGGTTTCCACTGGTCGGAAATCCACACCCAAATCAAGACTGGAAGTGCACACAGCGGCCTTGATCGTCTCATCATGAAGAGCATTTTCCACCCAATCACGCAATTCCCGGCTCATAGAACCATGATGCATGGCCATTTGTCCTGCCAGATCCGGTGCAATGTCCAGCAATTTCTGATACCAAAGCTCACATTGACCCCTGGTATTGGTAAAAAGCAACGTAGACCTGCTCTTATATATAATCGGAATCACCTTTTCGATAAGCCGTAGACCCAAGTGTCCGGTCCATGGATACGTTTCGATCTCATCGGGCATGATTGTTTGAATCTCGATGACTTTTTTGACCTCCGATTTTATCCAATGTAACTTTCGCTGACCTTCCCATAGCCAATTGCCAAAAAGCACTTCCATCGCCTGCTCCATATTGCCGATGGTCGCCGATATGCCCCAGATTTTTAGCCCGGGAGCTATCGTCTTAAACCGGCTTAGTGCTAATTCCATTTGCACTCCCCGTTTGGATCCCATCAGCTCATGCCACTCATCAACAACTACTGCTTTAAGTTGCGCAAAATAGTCTCGATAACCCCGGGTAGCCAGCAGCAGATGAATCGATTCCGGAGTGGTAATCAAGATTTGGGGGGCTTCTACTAACTGCGTTTTACGATCCTGAATAGAGGTATCACCGGTTCGAATTGCTACTTGCCAGGACAGCCCCAGACCAGCTACCACTTGAGTTCCTGCATGTTGTATTTCCCGGGCCAAAGCCCTGATCGGAGTAATCCAAAGCGCTTGGATTCCAGACGTCGGCTGTTTACTCAGCAATCCCTCCAATGCGAGGGGGACCATTAACGAATAGGTCTTTCCACTACCCGTCGGGGCATTCACCATACCAGAATCACCATCTAAATAATGTTGCCAGGTCTCCAACTGAAACGGGAATGGGCTTTTGCCGGATTTCTTCATCCACTCGAGGGCCGGACTGATTCGTTGCTCAAATTCGGACATATATGCAAAACAGAAGACCCATGAAATTAGTTAACTTTAAACAGCGAATAATAGATAGCTATGATAAAACAGACAATCTTTTTCCTGGCTCTGCTCAGTCATGTTGCTTTACATGCTTCCTCTAATCCGGAAGAACTTGGTGAAGTAAATTGGTTAAGAGATTTGACCGAAGCGCAACAAGTTGCCAAACAACAAAACAAGCCTATCCTCATTCTCTTTCAGGAAATCCCCGGATGTCTTACCTGCAGAACCTATGGTAGAGTGGTATTAAGTCATCCTTTGATTGTCGAAACGATTGAAACCTATTTTGTGCCTCTGGCCATCTATAATAACCGGAAGGGAAAAGATGAGCAAGTTTTATCCTATTATAATGAGCCAAGTTGGAATAATCCGGTGGTCCGGATGGTCAATGCTGATAAATCAATGCTGCAACCCAGATTAAATGGTGACTATACACCTTCCGGCCTGGTCTCCTATCTGATGTCTGGCATGAAGAAAGCTGGATTTCCCATACCGGCGTATTTACCTTTATTACAAGAGGAATTGTCTGCTGTGGAAAATGGAGTCGAGAAAACAACCCTTAGCATGTATTGTTTTTGAAAAGGAGAAAAAGAGCTGGGAAAAATTGATGGCGTGATGCAAACGGAATCTGGCTTTATGGACAACCATGAAGTAGTCAATGTCTATTTTGACCCAACTGTAGTGAGTCTGGAAGAAATTCTTCAGGAAGGGCAAAAGACCAATTGTGCAGATGGTGCTTATCTGGACCAGGAAAATGATCGAACGGAGGCGGTGAAAATGCTTGGAGAGAAAAGTGTCAAAAAAGCATCGTCTTTCCGAGCGGATCATGAACCTAAATATTACCTCTCCAAAACGGACTATCATCAGGTGCCGATGACACCGACCCAAGCCGTCAAGATAAATGCATTGATTGGCCAGGGAAAATCACCATTTCATCTCCTTTCACCACGTCAGCAAATGATGTACAATTATTTACAAAGTAATAAGTCTGCATCCTGGGCGTCAAAGGTTAGCGATAAAAAATGGGAAGAGAAAATGTTTGAGGCCTGGCAAGCACTTGGTGCCCGAGCATAGCCTGATATTTGTTGTGCGATGTCGATTAAGTCTTGGCTCATCCTCCTGTCAATCTAAAAATAAAAGCCTGACGCTGGAATCCAAATTACGGGGTGGCTAAAACCTTTGTCCGGAAGCGTTCCAAATTATTTACTCATTCCATCCGGCTACTCCTCCGGATACAATAAATTTCATCACATCGCCAGAATTGATAGCCACCGGTCTCACATTTTCACGGGGAACAATAAATAGTTCACCAGAAAAATTATAGGAATGGGGAAAATAAACAGCTACTTTATCTTCCACTTTAAGTAGATCAAGATCTTCTTCTGTGAGAAATCCTAATTTCTCCAAATTGGAAATTGGATTTACCAAAACTAAAACGGGTACATTAAATTTCTTCTTCTTTCCCACCACCGCGGAAAAAAGATCATTAAATGCGGAGTAGATCATATTTAATAAGGGCACCTTATGCAGTAGGCGCTCAAACAAAGCTTTCAAGGGCCGGGCTATAATCGTTTGACCTAAAAATCCTACCAGCATTAAAACAAACACTAGAAATAGAACACCAAGTCCCGGAAATTTAAACCCAAAAAGATCGATAAGCAACCGCTGTAGTAATCCATCCAGGAAACTAAAGATCATATAAATGATATAAGCGGTAACCGCTAAAGGCGCGATATAAATGAGTCCCTGTAAAAAGTAATTCAGTAATTTTTTCATACTTCCTATGTTACGTATCGTAAAATGTGATCAATTCCGGGTCAAAGTTTAAAAAACCTTTTTTACAGATATCTGCCACCCGAGAAAAATATTTTCTTGAAGAAATAATAGCTTAGCCATATTGCTTTAAAATCGCCTTGAGATCTTCGAGTGTATTAGCTTCTTTTGGATGTTTATCCTTGCGCCATCGCAGCATGCGGGGAAAACGCAAAGCCACCCCAGACTTGTGCCGGCTGCTCGCCTGAATCCCTTCAAAGGCAATTTCAAATACAAGATTGGGCACTACCGCCCGGACGGGTCCATAGCGATCCAGCGTGTTCGCCCGGACATAGCGCGTGATCTCCTGAAATTCGGCATCGGTAAGACCAGAATATGCCTTGGTAAAAGGCACGAGATCATCTCCGTTCCAAACGGCAAAGGTATAATCCGTAAATAAATTTGCTCTTCTACCATGTCCCTGTTGGGCGTAAAGGAGAACAGCATCAATCGTTAATGGGTCTATTTTCCATTTCCACCAATCCCCTCGCTTGCGACCACTTTGGTACTTGGAATCCCGATGCTTAAGCATGATTCCTTCTGCATTTCGATTCCTTGCCTGCTGGCGTAGAAGATCCAATTCAGACCAGGTGTGAAAGTCAATCGTTGGCGAAAGTTTCAGGACATTTCCGGGTTGATGGCTGATGATTTTTTCCAGACGGTTACGTCGGTCCTTGAGAACTAAAGATCGTATGTCTTCACCCTTATCCTCCAACAGGTCATAACAAATCATGGCGGCAGGCATGGTTTCCAGTATTTTTTTTGTCACATTTTTTCTGCCAATTCGCGTTTGCAGATGTTGAAAAGACATCGGCACATCACCTGCAAAGAGCACCAATTCACCGTCCAGGACGGTGCCATCGGGCAGATATTGACTTGCCTGTTCAAACTCCGGAAACCGTTGAGAAATGAGCTCTTCACCTCGCGACCAAAGGAAAACTTGCCCCTGGCGATGTATCAGTTGAGCGCGAATGCCATCCCATTTGTATTCAGCCTGCCAATGATCTAAACTACCTAATTGATCAAATTCACTGTCCAGTGCATAGGCCAGATAAAAAGGATAGGGCCTGGACAAGTCCTCGTCACCTTGTTTTTCCAAAACCAAATTCTCGAAAGAGATACTCTGAGGTGTCCAATTGCCCATTAGTCGATGCATAATGACATTCTCTTCAATGTTGGTAACGATTGCCAGAGCCCTGGTTACGAGTTTACTGGAAACTCCAACACGAAAGCCACCGGTGATAATTTTATTGAAAATGAATCTTTCGCGATGG
>JAGQWV010000464.1 GCA_020437045.1 Saprospiraceae bacterium
TTATTAAGCATATGCCCCATATGCAAAACACCGGTCACATTAGGAGGAGGAATGACAATCGAATAAGGCTCGCGGTCATCAGGTTCCGAATGAAAATAATTCCTCTCCTGCCAATGCCGGTACCATTTCTCTTCTACACTTCCTGGTTCGTATCTACTGGATATATCAGTCATTTAAACAAATCTTACATTTAGCTGACAAAGATACATACACCATTTAGACAAAAGCCAGCATCTAGTAAAGAAATGGTGCCCTTATCATATGGAAACCAACTAGCTCACTCGCATCGTTATATAATATGATGACCGAACAGGAACTAATAAAAGGTTGCAGAACAAAGAATAGAACAGCTCAAAAGCTACTATATGAACAATATGCGCCTCTTTTGTTGGGTATCTGCAGAAGGTATGTGAAGCAGTTGGAAGATGCTGAAGATGTACTACTGGAAAGTTTTTACAAAATTTTCTCAAATATCGATCAATACGAAGGAAAAGGGAGTTTTGAAGGATGGATGAAACGTATCAGTGTCAATGAATCTCTGATGTTCCTGAGAAGAAAACACAATTTTAATCTCAGCATTGATAATAGCCATACCGAAATTGCGTCTAACGAAACAAGTATCGAAGAACAACTTTTTGAACAGGATATTCTGGAAGTTCTGGATACGTTACCCACAGGCTACCGTACCATTTTTAATCTCTATGTGATAGATGGCTTAAAACACCGGGAAATTGCAGATGAGTTGGGTATCAGTATCAACACTTCCAAATCTCAGCTAATTCAGGCAAAACGCAGATTGACTTCCCTTTTAAAAAAAAATAAAATCTTAAGTGCGTGATAAAATGATGGAAAAACAAAAACAGACCTTTCAAACAAACGCAGAAAAATTACGCATCACCCCTTCTGAACGGGTGTGGAATCGCTTGGAGAGCCGCCTTGACCAGGATCAGGATAAAATCAAAGTAAGTACGCTTAGAAGATGGATGGCAATTGCGGCAGCATTGCTCTTGTTGGTAACGATGTTTTTTCTCATTACACTGGAAAACAACAACCGACCTCAATTTGTCATCCAGGATCTCGATCCGATTCCGGAAGCATCCTTTGTCTCATATCAATATGCAGGCAAATTGAATGAAATCTACGATCAGCGATCCTGGGTTAATTTTTCGGAAGGTAACAGAAAACGATTGAGATCACGATCGGGAGAACGGGGCTCAGCAAGTGACGCCATAGATACATTGGAAGGTAAAAGCCTTTAATACCTGCGTTAATCTAATCATGAAAATCCATTCGATACTTCCCTGAATGGTTTACGTTGTACCCAGGTCTCCGATTGGTAGAGCATGCTAAATACTTTAGGCAAAAGGCGCTGTTTGCCATTATGATAATGCTGAATCAAGTTTGTCATTTCCTGAGGCTCGGCGCCAATCGAACTTTTGATTTCCAGTGCGGTCCTTGAAAGATCCAAAGCCGACACTCTCAACTCGATAGCCATTTCAATCAAATCCAAAAGCATATTTAAATAAAGATCAAATTCCTTATTTAATGCTATTTCAAACCCGGTAAAATGTGCCAGAATCTTATCCCTCATGATAAAACTGGTCATAAACCCAACTAATGAACCATCATGATAATAACCCTTTATATGAAAAGAATCTCCCAGGTGTCTCTTTAGGGCCAGGATATAATGGATGTCAAAATTTACGATTCGAAAATCTGATTCCACCAGCACATTTTGGAGTAGCCGGTTAAATTGCGTTTTTTCTCCCTCAATCCCCTCAAGAGAAATATTTCTGCTATGTAGCGATCGCCCTCTCTCCAGAGCACGATTTATTCTCACCCGGTATTTCGACTTTAATGCCGCGACGTACGATGGAAATCCGGTCCACTCCGGACGAATCTTTAGTACCATCGACGGTTGCACTTTAAAGGAAAAAAAATCCTCACGGTCCAGCAGTAAAGATTCACCTTGGATATAACTTTCAGGGAGGTCCTTAATAAACAACACACTAACATTCTTTTCTTCTTGCTCCCGATCAAACAGGTCGACCATTGCCTTTTTAATTAGTGCCTTGTGATTTCCAGAAAATCCGCGTTTGAAATAGAATCCAAACGGACCGGTAAGTAGTAAATTTCCATTAACCAGGGCCTTAAATGTCACTCTTGATGCTAATGCCTTTTTTATAAGATGGTCACTGCACTTACTGTCGCGGAGTTCCTTTAAGCTTTCTTTTGCTTCAAAAGGATGCAATTGAAAGTACATAAAACCCTGCGGTACATCCTTCTCAAAAAAGACCAGGTAGCGGAAATCCATATACTCACCCATACCACTCTCAACAGCGGTCAAATAAGGTACATCTAAAAGGAGTTCGGTAATATCCAGTTGCTTCAGCGAGTCCGCACATTCCCTGATACTGGTAAAAATTCTGTGTGATGTGGCTATTCCGGCGTCAATCAAAATAATTCGGTTCTATACAGTAAAAGAGTAATTCTCAAATATCTCAACACCTGACTAATCCATCTTGTTATGAAGTTTGTCTAAATATAACGTTGCTTTGTCTTCATCTTGCCAACTTAACTGGGTAACCGAACCGATGCCATGCCGATTCTTCAACCACGTTTCAAACATGAACTTCACCGGATCATAGGCAATGATGAAATCGCGAAATCGGGTTGATGGTACCGTCTGCAAAATGGAATCCTCAGGGATCCCAATAAATTCTGTTTTTAGAACTCCCTGGTCTCGATACTCTATCATACCTAAAAGATTGATGGACATCGTATCACCAGGTAAAGTGTTTCTGCTCAACACCCACACTGGTATTTTCTCCAGACTGTCCGTTGACCCGCCCGACAAGAAACCTGAAGCCAGCGGATAAGGGAGATAGTCCGTTCTGATCCCCCCTTGTTGATAATTAAGTGTATCAAAAGAAAAATCCTTTGGATTAAAAGCTAGTGTCTGTTGACTACCCGCAGGAGTCTCTATAAAGGCAATAGAGAGGCCTTCCTTGTCTGCCTGAGGTATTACATAGACCCGGTTTTCGGATACTGCACCCCTGGGTCCGCATCCTATCTGTACCAAACTGAAAGTCATCACCACCCATAAGGCTACTTTTGTCATCTGTAATACATTATTATTCATGCTTAATAACTACTTTTCATCGCTGTTAAAATAAAGTTTCGTCAAACAACAAGTACTAACAATGAGTGAAAAATCATATTTCAATCCTGAAGATCTCGCAAAATTTGGCAACATCACCGAATTTCAGGAGTCCATGGGAAGGAAATTTTTTGCCTATTATAATGAGGTCATGCGGGAAGGTGCCCTTACGGAAAGAGAAAAAGCATTGATTGCTCTGGCAATTGCTCACGCCTTCTCATGCCCCTACTGTATTGATGCCTATTCAACTGCTTGTCTGGAAAAGGGAGCTGATCAGGAACAAATGATGGAAGCCGTACATGTTGCAGCCGCTATGAAAGCAGGCATCAGCCTTGTGGCCAGTACCCAAATGATGAATCATGTCAAGAAATTGTCGATGTAAATTGGCAGTAATCATATCCTATGTCGATTAAACAAAGAACCAAGTCACTGTCTTCACGTCACAGTGAACTGGCAGACACTTTTATTCAACTCAAAGTACTGAACACAACGCCACCTGATGGACAAGGACTTCCTTTATTTACATCGAAAATTCAGGAGCAGGGATATCCGGACTTAAGCCCGGCAAAACTTGAGATCTTCCAGGTCAATATTGGAAAAACTTTGCAATCAATCCTGCGCTCACTGTCATGTTGATGCGGGGCCAGATCGCAAAGAAGAACAAATGACCCGGCACCACCTGGAAATTTGTCTGGCCATTATAGAACGTCACCAAATCAAAACGGTGGATATTACCGGCGGCGCCCCGGAAATGAATCAACATTTTCGCTGGTTCGTCAAATCTTGTGTACAGCTCGGTTGTAAAGTGATGGACCGGTGCAATCTCACCATCATTGAATCCAATCCCAGCTATGCCGATCTCCCTGAATTTTTTGCCGAACACCAGGTTCAGATCATCAGTAGCCTACCCCATTTTAGTAAAATGCGAACGGATAGCCAAAGAGGTGAAGGGGTATTTGAAGACAGCATTGCTGCCTTACAAAAGCTGAATGCCGTGGGGTATGGACGAGACCCGGACCTGGAGCTCAATTTAGTTTATAATCCTTCAGGTGCATTCCTGCCAGGAAGCCAGACCAGTCTGGAAAGCGAATTTAAGCGGCAATTAAAACGTCGGTATGATATTGATTTCGATCAACTTTTTGTGATTACTAATCTTCCGATCAGCCGTTTTCTGGAATATCTGATTCAGTCAGATAATTACCAAACTTATATGGAAAATTTGGTAAATGCTTTTAACCCTGCCACTATAGAAGGACTTATGTGTCGCAATACGATATCAGTGCGTTGGGATGGATATCTCTATGATTGTGACTTCAACCAAATGCTCGATCTGAAAGT
>JAGQWV010000465.1 GCA_020437045.1 Saprospiraceae bacterium
CCCGATAGATTGCAGTTGAAAGAAAGCATTAAAAGACTTGAGGGCTACACAATTCGTAATATTTAGATCAATACCTATATGGATTAAACTATCGAAACCATTGATAGTGTCCAGTAGGGTGTTGTTGCTTAGGATCAGGGACTGCGATAGTGATGTCAAATGATTAAAAGAATTGATTTTCT
Source organism: Saprospiraceae bacterium (assembly GCA_020437045.1). Taxonomy (GTDB): domain Bacteria; phylum Bacteroidota; class Bacteroidia; order Chitinophagales; family Saprospiraceae; genus JABDMH01. Next base: position 183 of record JAGQWV010000465.1, read on the forward strand.
TGAGGACATCATTGCTGTAGATACCTATTCCAAAGGCACTTTGCAGATTGTTTAAGGCACTGATGCCAGCCAGACTGGCATTGGAGCTGATGATTACCGAATAGACCGATTTGAGACCTTCCAACCCTTCTAGTTTAACAAGCTGAGGATTGAGTTGAATCACCAGATTTCCGTCGATTTGCTCAAGCGAATTTAATCCATTAAGGTTGTTTATGGATGGTCCGGAGATGTATACCAGTCCACCAATATGGGTACAACCTGGATAATTGATGGAAAAACTGTCGATGGAGCCCTGGGTGTTAAAGGTGATGCCGGAAGGAAGACAGGTTTGAGCCCCGGCCAGCCATGTACTACATAGCAGTAAAAAAATGCTTCGCAGCATATTTTCTGAAACAGATTTGATGAATGGATCGCCTATTTTATTCATTTATTTTAATTCCCGGTCTCTTTTCTCAAGTATGATTATTAGTTCTTAATTTCATAGTGGCAGAGATAGTTACCCTGAAAATAGCAAGAAAATAATGGATGCACGGATAAGAAGGTGATTTCAGGAAGGCGGCTAATGAAAAGAATCATCTCATTTTTCGGGAGTTTTTGACTTGTTTGATGGAGCCTTGTCAGGTATAAGTATTTCGATGGAGTGATCACATTCGGACGTGCACAAATGACTAATTCAGAAAGACGTACTTTCAGGGTCTTCAAAATTGCCTATGAAGAAATTTGAGAGAAGTCTGTCCCTACCCTATATTGTGGCAATAGCCATTGGAGGCATGCTGGGAAGTGGTCTGTTTGTTCTGCCGGGTTTGGCGGCAGCAAAGACGGGACCATCTATATGGATAGCTTATTTATTGGCGGCGATCTGTGTGCTGCCGGCGGCTATGTCCAAGGCGGAGATGGCTACAGCGATGCCAAGTTCGGGAGGTACCTACATCTATATCGAACGTACCTTTGGGCCTATGATGGGAACTATCTCAGGACTGGGACTTTGGTTGTCGTTATTGCTCAAGAGCTCATTTGCACTGGTGGGGTTTGGAGCATACTTATTGATTCTGGCCGATGTCAACATTAAAGTCGCCGCACTGGTATCCCTAGCCCTCATTACATTCCTGAATATCTGGGGTGTTAAAAAAGTGGGGAAAGCTCAACTCTTTGTTCTGATTCTCAGCTTGACCGGTCTGACTTTACTGGTGATAATGAGTTTTGCCACTTGGGAAGTTGATCTTATGCGACCGATGGTAAAGCATGGCACCTCGGGATTGCTATCGGCAACGGCTTTTGTTTTTGTATCATATGCCGGCGTAACCAAAGTAGCAGCGATTGCCGGAGAAATTAAAAACCCCGGCAGAGACCTTCCCCTGGCGATGATTATTGCCTTAACCGGGGTGACAGCCATCTATGTATTAGTCACTTTTGTGATGGTAGGAAATGTACCGGTAGACAACTTGCGAAACGATATTCATCCCATCTATACCCTTGCCACTACTACCGGCGGTTATGCAGTTGGTATTGCTGCCGCAATTCTTGGGGTGATTACCCTCATGTCTATGGCCAATTCGGGAGTTCTGGCTGCTTCGCGTTTTCCATTTGCCATGAGTCGAGATGCCTTGTTGCCAAAAGTCTTGGGAAATGTTCATCCCCGGTATCTGACACCTACCGTAACTATTGTGGCTACCAGCCTGGTCATGGCCTTAACTATTATTTTTCTCGATGTAGAAAAGATTGCCAAATTGGCTAGTGCATTTATGGTCACCATGTTTATTATGGTAAATGCATGTGTCGTAGTCTTAAGGGAGACCTCAGTGCACTGGTATCAACCCAAGTATAAGTCTCCGCTTTATCCATTTATCCAATTGTTTGGGATCATCAGTGGATTGATATTATTATTTCTCTTAGGGATAATACCGCTTCTGGCTGTAATTGCGATTTTTCTATTGGGTGCATTAGCCTTTTTTATGTACGGCCGATCCCGGTCACAGCGCAAAGGAGTACTCCGTCTTTATGGGCATCGACCAGCACTCACGTTGATGTACCGGAAGCAACCGGTACCTGAAGATGTTTTGGCTGCTGAGCGCTCACCAATGGAAGGAGAAGAGTTAAAGTCTCTCGAAAGATTAATGGCCAATGATGCAGAAGTAGTTGTGGCCTTATTTGGGAAAGAACATTCGTCAGAGATGATTGTGGAAATGGGACTGGCATTAGCTGGAAAATCGAAGACTCAAGTGGTTTATTTGACGGAAGTACCGGAACAAACCGCCTTGGATGCTGTCAGAGATGATGGCCTGGCGGTAAAATCAATCGAACGGAGAATCAATGCTATCGCGGAAGAAAAGGAGGTTGACTTTTGTTTTGATTCCATTGCCACCCACGAAGTTGTTGAGACAATGCATACTATCAGTAATCAGACGCATTGCGAATGGATTGTCATGGGTTGGGAAGGTAGAGCCCGAAATGGCTTATTAGTACGAAATCCTACCGGATGGTTAACCACCCATCTTAACTCCCATTTCGCTCTTTACAAGGATAATGGGGTACGATATATTCGTAGAATCCTGGTCTGCCTCAGACCCGGGAGGGAAGACAAAGTTTTTATTCAGGTAGCCGACCGGATTGCCGCTTCTAATGGTGGTGAGTTTACCTTTTTAAGGGTGATCAGGGAGGATGCGGATACAGAATTTCAAAAAAAGCTGCGTTCCGATTCAGAAAAACTGTTAGAAAACGTGACAAGCAAATGTCAGGTCGAGATCATGTTGCGGGATAACGCCGTCGACGGGATTCTGGAGGCGGCTATCGGTTATGATTTATTAATCACCGGCACCCCGGTCAATGAGGATATTTTGAAAATACTTTTCGGTGCCGGCAAGGATAAATTTGCAGAAGACGCACCATGTTCGGTGCTTCGACTGACGGTAAAGAATCTGAAATAGAGCATCAATTAGCATCAGCAATTATAGA
>JAGQWV010000466.1 GCA_020437045.1 Saprospiraceae bacterium
GATCAATTATCATCGGAGATTATTAGACGCTGCCAGCAATTAGCGTCAGTCTATCTATGGTTTACCGTTCTGATTTTTCAGGAGGTCGATCAAAGACAGGACGCCAGAGAAAGAATTTTCGCCTTAAGGGTAGTAGTGCACCCGATTTTCGGCCCAAATTGAATTTTTTGCGCGGACTCAAACACCTAAGCTTCTCGCACAATCCGTTACTTCCCGGCATATGCTACTGCGGTTTGCTTAGATATTCCCAACCCTTCAACACCGAGCTCCATGACATCTCCAGGTTTGAGATAGCGTTGGGGATTTAAACCCAAACCCACACCAGCCGGAGTTCCGGTAGAAATTATGTCGCCAGGCATCAATGACATATATTGGCTCAAATAGGAGACGAGATGCTGAATATTAAATACAAAGTCCGACGTAGTGCTATCCTGAAGCATTTCACCATTCAGTTTTAGCCACAGATGCAGATTATTAGGATCTTGTACTTCGTCTTTGGTCACCAACCAGGGCCCCAGTGGAGCAAAAGTGTCAGCACTTTTTCCTTTGATCCACTGACCGCCATGTTCCAGTTGAAAGGCTCTTTCACTGACATCATTATGCACCATATAACCAGCGATATAATCTAATGCTTCCGATTCATTCACATAATTTGCCCTTTTACCAATTACCACGGCCAGCTCAACTTCCCAATCTGTTTTTTCTGATCCTTTAGGGATGATAACATCATCAAAAGGCCCACAAATAGCTGAGGTAGCTTTGCCAAAAAGGACCGGAGATTTAGGTATTTCCATCCCACTTTCCTTTGCATGAGCCGCATAATTCAACCCGATACAAAGTAATTTGCCCGACTGAGCTATGGGTGGTCCCAGTCGCTGGTCTTCTCCGACTACAGGACAGGTACCGGCATTTTCATTTAACCATGCTGCTAAGCGGTTAATTCCATCTGACGCAAAGAATTCCGGTGTATAATCTTCACCAAAGGAAGATACATCGATCTGTTTGCCTTCTTTGTTTACAATACCCGGTTTTTCTTTTCCAACCGCGCCAAATCTGATTAATTTCATGTTTATGCTTGCTTTAATTTGGTAAATCCTCCATCAATACTGTGATTACTACCTGTCACATATGCTGCTTCATCAGAGCATAAATATAGGGCCAGATGGGCAATTTCTTCAGGTTTCGCCATCCTTCCTATAGGATGATCCTTCGAGAGCTTTTCGAACATCTCAGCTTCCCGTCCAGGATAATTCTTGGCGATAAAGCCATCTACAAAGGGCGTATGAACCCGTCCGGGAGAGATTGCGTTACAGCGGATGCCCTGGTCAATGTAGTCCAAAGCCACTGAGTAAGTCATACTCAAAATAGCCCCTTTACTGGTCATATAGGCAAAGCGATTGGCTATCGCAATGGAAGCTACGGTTGAAGCAATGTTGACGATAGATCCTCCCCTCTTCGCCACCATGTACGGAATAGCATAATGTATACAGTGATACGCTCCGTGAACATTGACGCGCATCACCTTTTCAAAATCCACTGGTTCTGTCGATACCGCATTGCCAATGTGAGCAATACCGGCATTATTCACCAATATATCAATCCCTGTCTCATTGCCAATACGATCCATAATCTGTGCGACATTTTCGGCCAGCGTAATATCAACCATATGGTAGAAAATTTTTCCCATCGGGCTGCCGGATATCCATTCCGGGGCTGTGGTATGGATATCCAGAACATGAACCCTGGCTCCCATTTCGACAAATACTTCCACTATGGCCCTTCCTATACCGCTAGCACCTCCGGTGACGATGGCACTTTTATTCTCCAGTGAAAATTTCATTTTTTCCTATTCCTTTTGGGATGCGGAAAGTAAATAAAAAATTGCTGCGAATGGTGATGTTTCTTGATTATTCCGTTCAGGGTATACACATGTTCAATTATCGTAAATCAACCAGGTAGGTATATCCTATCTAATACAATTGGTTTTTAATTCGGAACTTTGCCGGCATGGAAAATGAAAAAAGAACCGAAATTGCTACGTTGGGTGAATTTGGGTTGATTGATCATCTAACCCGTTCGTTCCCTCTGAAAAATCGGGAGAGTATATTAGGTGTGGGCGATGATGCTGCACTCATTGACAATCAGGGTCAGCTGACCGTGGTGAGTACCGATCTATTATTGGAAGGTATTCACTTTGATCTGATGTATTATCCTTTGAAGCATCTGGGATATAAATCGATCGTCGTCAATCTTTCTGACATTTGTGCCATGAATGCCCGGCCTAAGCAAGTGACGGTATCCATCGGACTCTCAAACCGGTTTTCGGTTGAAGCGGTCGATGAATTATATGCTGGCATTCAGGCAGCTTGCGACTTTTATGGAGTCGACCTGGTCGGAGGAGATACGAGTTCCTCCCTGCAAGGTCTGGTCATTTCGGTCACTGCCATCGGACAAGTAACTCCAGAAAAAAAAGTATTACGCTCAACTGCAAAAGTGGGAGATATCATCTGTGTGACCGGAGATTTGGGAGGGGCTTATTTAGGTCTACAAATCCTGGAAAGAGAGAAACAAATTTTTCTTAACCAGCCGGAAACAAAACCGGATCTGGAAGATCAACAATACATTGTCGGACGCCAGCTAAAACCGGAAGCCCGATTAGATATGATCGAGCAATTTGAAAAATCTGGCGTTATTCCTACGGCAATGATCGACATTTCCGACGGATTAGCCTCCGATCTCAAACATATCTGCAAGCAATCTGGGGTTGGTGCCTTTATTGAAGAAAGTGGTGTGCCTATTCATCCCCAGTCAGAGCAGATGGCACTCAAATTTAAGTTGGATCCGATCACTTGCGCCCTCAGTGGAGGGGAGGATTATGAACTCCTTTTTACGATTGACCCTAAGGATCTCAATAAGGTCCGGGTTATGTCGGACATCTATATGATGGGTGAAATAGTTGATGCAAAAGACGGTATTAAATTACACACTAAAGGGGGCAACCTGCATGATCTGACCGCACAGGGTTGGAATCATTTCTAATATCCGGTCTATTTCACGGTGATTAGGATCACGAATCCAGGTTCACCACTTATTTATTCACTAAATTTGGGCAAGATCATAAAATATCATGGATATGGGTTCCCGAAGAGATTTTCTTGAGTCACTTATGCTTTTGACACCGGGTGTCATGCTTCCCTGGAATATTAAGGACCGAATGGGAAATCCCACGCAGGATTCCGATCGCTGGGGACCATTACTACCCAAACGAAAGTTGGGATCCACCGGCATTGAGGTAAGCATGTTAGGAGTGGGTGGCTATCACGTTGGGTGGACCACTGAAAAAGATGCGCAAGCCGTAGTAGAAAAAGCTATCCAACAAGGAATTCGATTTTTCGACTCCGCCTATAGTTATGGGGATGGTCAAAGCGAACGACGTTATGGTAAATACCTGATTCCCAAATATCGTGAAGATGTTTTTATCATGAGTAAAAGTACTGCGCCGGATTACGCTACCGCTAGAAAAGAACTCGAGGAGTCTTTGCGCAGATATGGAGTTGATCAGTTGGATTTATGGCAAATACATTCGCTAAGATCGCCCGAGGACACGGACTCCCGTATCCAGAATGGTGTATTACGTCTGGCGGAGGAAGCTCTTAAAGAAGGCAAGGCTCGGTATATAGGCTTTACCGGTCACGTCAGCCCATATGCCCATCTTCGCATGATCGAGCAAGCTGGGAAAAGTGGTTTGTTCTCTACCCTGCAAATGCCAATAAATCTGGTCGACGCCGCCAGTGAACATAGTTTTGTTCAACTAGTGATACCAAAAGCCGTAGAGGCGGGACTAGGATTACTGGCTATGAAAACCCTGGCAGACGGTCGTTTTTTTGGTAAAAAAGTAATGGAAGAAAAGACGGTCTGGGAGGCAGAGACTCCAGTCATTCCAACAAAATTCAGCGTTGCCGATGCTATCCATTTTAGCTATTCCATGCCGATTAGTACACTGATCACCGGGGCCGAAAATGTGGCATTCCTGGACGAGAAAGTTACCCTGGCCAAATCCTATTTAACACTGGAAGACAAGGATCGAAGTCAAATAATTGAATCGCTAATTCCAGATGCCAATGAAGGTAAAATAGAATACTATAAAACGGCTTAATCTCCTCCTATAGGTCGGTCCGGATATCGAAATGATTTTTACATCATTCCGGGCTCAATCTTCGTTTGGCGAAGGAATTCGACTTTATTGGAGATCAGCTAATAACCGACAAACATCTATATTTGGGAGATACTTTATCGGCTTCAGCAATCCTGGAATCACACCGTATGAAATCCAACTTAAAAAACTTTCTAGCCCAATATGCCCGTTTCTCAGATCTGGAATTGGAAAAGATAACTGCGGAATTTAAAAATAGGGCTTACAAGAGAAATCAATTTTTGTTGAGAGAGGGAGATGTCTGCAAAGATTTAATATTTGTTGAAAAGGGGTGCGTGCGATTGTTCTATCTAAAAGACGACGTAGAAATATCCGTATGGTTTGCTTTTCAACATTCCTCGGCCATCGAAATACATAGTTTTATTAGTGAAACGCCAACAGACTATTTTCTTCAAGCTATCGAAGACAGTACGGTATACTTTTTACCTAAAACTAAACTGCAAAAACTGTATCAGGCTTATCCCCAGATGCAGGAGATGATGAGAAATTTTTGGGAAGACGTTATTCTTAATCTTCTAAGCAGATTTACTTCACTCCAAAAAGAGTCGGCGGAAAAAA
>JAGQWV010000467.1 GCA_020437045.1 Saprospiraceae bacterium
TCAGGATTTTTATAATAATTTGAATCATTCCCTGACCAAAGACCGGGCCTTGCGAAAAGCAAAATTGCAGTTTTTATCGCAAAGCCCGGAGGAACTATCAAATCCTTTGTATTGGGCGGGGATGATTTTGGTGGGAGATATTTCTCCGGTAGAAATTCAATCATCTGCTTCAAATTCAATATTATTTTTCTTGGGTTTAGGTATAGTTTCTGTGTTGTTGTTTATTTTCTATCGATATTATTTTAACTCTAAAATTCAAAGTTGATTGAAGTAAATGACCGCACCCAGTCGAATTGCATTTGAACGATATTGGAATGATTCAATGGCTTCATCCTCCCAATAATTATTATTGAGTTTTCCAAACGTCATGGTTGCATCCAGTGTGATGGCAATGGGTAATCGCAGGTGATACTTTGCCCCTAAACCAACGGTTCCTCCTATACCTCGCAGGTAGTACGTGCTGATAGTTTCATCAAAAAACCAATCCGAATCATCAACGGACTGACTACTCGAGAGAACCGAGATCGAGGCATTTGCATAGAATTTCAAGGGACTTAGCGTGGAGCCAAATGTGTATCGTGCCCCAAGCATGTACTCATTTAACTGGAACGGAAGAAAAAATTCATCTTCCGGATTAATTCTGATAAAGGCGCCTTTTCCAAATAGTTCGATATTTTCATTGAATCCATATCCCAGCTGAATACCATAAGCTAAACCACGCTCCTGGGTCACGCCAAAGTCCTTGCATTGCCAGCCACCGGTGCCGACTCCCAGACCCACGGATATACCGCTACTTGTCGACCTCATCGTATAACTTTGAGAGTAAGACATAATAACACTTAAAAGGAAAATTGCTAACCAAATTAATTTTTTCATGACCTAGAGTTTTTAATGTTTTTAAATTGTTGATTTACTATTGTATAGGTCGACATAAGTGATAGTCATCAAGATTTTTGATTTTTTTTGAAAGCTGTGATATTTATTGGAAGTAAAGGGTATGGTCGGTTTGTGTCCTGACTTCAAAAAGTTGCCCTCGAAGTATTTGCGCTGCTTCATTACGTTTTCCCACGATTCTAAATGTATTGGCTTTCAATAATATCCGCTCACCATTGGTGGCCTGTATAGATTGGATCTCTATCTCCAGAATGGCTTTGCTATAGTCTCTCAAAGATTTCGCGGCGGAAATTTTGGCAGTAGCTTTTGAGCCTTTTTGGATGACCACCTCCCCTTTGATCGTAATATCCTTCTGAATTGTGAATGCGACTCGAGATCCCGCGACGTGACTTTCAGAACTCACTGTTTCTTCCAGCATCAGGTTAACAACCGTTCCGCTTGGCATATAGCGATATACCTTTTTATGTTCATTGCTTGGTTTTTCCCGATTAGTTTCTCTGAGGTCACTTTTTAAGGTATCCTCTCCGGTAGATTCTATTTTCTTAACAGAAGTCTCCTGGATGTCTTGAATATTTTTGGAGGTGGCATTTTCCGCGGCACTATCAGTAGCGACGTTGTTTGGGTCTATCTTGGGTATATCCTTCTTTATCGGAGCTTTGATTCTTAGTGGTTTATGAATTTTTTGGGTTTCCGGTAGCTTTATTTTGGTATTTAGATTCAATAGAAGATGGTTCTTTTTCATGTTTACCGTTTCTGACCAGCTGCATTGAAGGCTTTGTTCATAAGAGAATATAGCTTCCTGAAGTGCTCCAATTGTTTGCAGGCTGTCACCTTTGGTTTCCAGGGTTTTAGCCATCTGTCGAAGTAATGATATGGCTCCGGCATGGTCGGGGGCTATCTCTAGTATTTTTTTGCAAAGGGTAAGTGCATCATCCTTTGTTGCCGACATCCAGATAGCCTGAAGGAAATGACTTTGGGCAATGGCAAAAAGTGAATCCACATTTGCATGCTCCGGGAGGGTAATCTCAAATCTGGTGGCACGTTCGAAAGACGGCTCGTCCCGATCGGCTATCATATCTATGGATGTATTCTCAGGGTGAAATGAAATACCACTTGCCACGGTAGTCCCATCGGTGCTAGCATCGAACGGCACCTCACTCTTTGGCATGATCAGCCAGATTGTGGTTAGGATTAAGATTATTAGAGTACTTGCAAGCGTTATGTTTCGCGAATTAAATTTACCTGAGGACGGAGCGTGGGTAATCGATTCCAATGGATCTTCGGCTTGGGTCAACCCGGCAATCGCAGTGCGAAAATCGATAGCCGAGTTAAAGCGATGACTGGACTCTTTCTCAAGTGATTTCATAATGGTCTTACTCCAGGCTACCGGTAGTTTGGCAATGGTATTTATATCAATAGCTGAAGTGCTTACTTTTTGCTGAATGAGTTCAAACTCAGTATTAGAAGTATAGGGCAATTGTCTGCTGAGCATCTCATATAGTACGGTGCCTGTAGCGTAGATATCGGCTGCGGCTTCTCCTTCTTCACCCCTGATCTGTTCTGGTGCCATATATTGCAGTGTACCGATCATCATACCGGTGCGGGTAAATCGCTGAGAGCCAATGATTCGGGCGATTCCAAAATCCATGACCTTAACTATTCCGGAAGTAGTGATAATAATATTGCTCGGTTTAATGTCACGGTGGATTACCTTGTGCCGGTGTGCATGTGCCAGACCATCAAGGATTTGTTTGGTGTATTCCAGGGCTTGCAGAGGACTAATTTTTTCTTCTGATGCCAGTATCTGGGCGAGTGTTTTCCCTTCTACATATTCCATTACCATGCAATAGGAGTCTTCAATAGACAAGAAATTGTACAGTGTTGCAAGGTTTGCATGATTAAGGTTAGCCAGCATACGAGCTTCGGCTCTAAATCGCTCAATCACCAATGGATCAGAAAGCAGGTGAGCATGTAATATCTTTATGGCCACCGGTCTTTGCAGGTTGACGTCGGTACCTTTATAAACAGTACCCATACCACCTTCTCCGATTTTCTCTTCTATCTGATAATTGTGAATCATTTTATTGATCATGGCGCTTAAGATTTTAGTATTCTTTCAAATAAGGATCCTGATGAGTTTATCAATGTGCTTCCAGAATGATGACCGAGATGTTATCATACCCTCCCCGGTGTTTGGCCAGAGCGATCATGCTTTGCGCGGCCAGTGATAGAGGATTCATACTAACCAGTGCATTGATTTCTTTGTCATCGATGAGATCGTGTAAACCATCACTACAGATGAGGTATCTGTCCTGTCGGCAAACCGGGGATTTGATTTCAAATTGAAATTCTACAGTTTGGTGGATGCCCATGGCTTTTGTCAGTACATGCAGTTGATTTTGCTTGGTAGATATCCCTTGAGCATCGAGGTCGGCTGCCAGGGTATGATCCGTACTCAATTGTTTGATCTGCTGATCATGACAGTGATAGATTCGACTGTCTCCTACATGAGCCAGTAGCAATTTGTCTTCTACCAAAACCACCACTGAACAAGTGTTTCCCATGCCTTTGCAAGCCAGAAAGTCCTGGCTTTGCATCCAGATTTTTTCATTAGCTGCCTTAAAGGCATTCTTCAGACTTTCCTCAGGGCATCCCTGGTGTTGGTAGTATACCTCATTTATCGTTTCAACAGCCATTTCGCTCGCCACTTCTCCAGCCAGGTGACCTCCCATCCCATCCGCAAGAATGGCAAGAATTCCTTTGCCTGAGTGACGATCATTTATATCAGGCATTATTAATTCCACGGCATCTTCATTGATCTGACGGATGCAACCCCGGTCTGTCATAGCAATGCCTTTTATAAGTACCTTCTTCTTATTCTTCCGGTTTCGTAAGCTTTTTAGATTCATCATCTGTGTTTTTTCAGTTTCTATACTACTTCATAGGATTGATCACTGGGAGGTCATCAAGAGAAAGTTTTTTTTAATAAAAAAAGACCACCGGAATCATTGCTGATCAACGGTGGTCACTTTAAAAAGGGATTAAGATTGCAGTCTATAGTTCTAAAAGCTCCATGGCATATTTAATTGGGACGGCAAAGGATACGGTGTTTTCGTAGTCACTCTGTCCGGCGTAGTAGATACCGATGACTCTTCCATATTCGTCAAACAATGGGCCTCCACTATTGCCATGACCGGCAGAATTTATACTAAGTTGGTAGGCATCACCAAACAATGATCGTTTTTGGGTAAGGCTATTGAAGCTGGTTGAACCCTTATGCACTGCTGAGATGATTCCCTGATTGATCGATAGATTTGGTACTACTCTTACTTTGGTACGACTGTAAAAATCATTTCCGGTTTCATATTTTTCACCCATGGGCGTCAGGGCAGGATATCCCATGATCGTTACAGCTGTACCACTGGAAATCTCGTTGTAGTTGTCAAACATTTTCAGCGTAGTCAGTTTAGCACCGGCGTCAACTTTTAGCAAAGCCACATCGTGACTGTCAGATACACGGGCTACTCGGGCGGGATGTCTGCCGGTCCGATTTGCAAAGATGACATCCTGATAGATCATCTTACCCTCAAAAAGCTTACCATCAGGCAGGGTGCCTATATAAGCTTCTCCGGCGATCCAGGTTCCAACCTGACCTTGGTTTACGGTGACATAGGTAGTATCCATGCTGACCATCAACTGACCATATTGGTTTACCTCCAAGCCTGGGAAGGATCCTTCCGGAAAATGGTATGGGGCATTCCACGGTGCAGACACATGTTTATTCGTCATGATGAATCCATCTTCTGACACCACAAATCCGCTACCACTTCCTTGTCCTCCCACGGGTTGAGAGTATCCCTGATAATCAAATGGTTCGATATAAGGTTCGTATGTGCCATCATCGGTTCGGATATAGCATGGATATACATACTGTTCATCACCAACCTCCACCAGTGTGTATCGATGATACATTTGTTTTCCCTGGACGTTTTCCAGTTTCCAACTATTGTTGATATAGACCACGGCTTCCTTGTAGGCATTGGCGATTTCTGTGGTCGTCATGGTCGAAGGTCCGGCCGGTCGTTCAATAATTGTAGCTATCGTATCTTTTGTAGCAGTGAGTGAATCCGGTTTAGTGGCATTGTCTCCGGTCCAGGAAATATTAGAGAATAAAATGATGGCTAGAAAGACTCCTGCTGCTACTGCAGTCATTACCTGGGTTGCTTTAGAATGGAAGAGATTGCCTGTTTTTGTTGAATTATTTGCCGTAGGTACCTCCGTGATTGTATTGATTTCCGTTGCTTTGGTAGCCTGTGCTGCCATGACCCGGGTTTCACTTAGTAGCACATCCGGCCGGGGAGATAAATCAAATTTGAATTCAGGACCGTTGTTGCCCAGTTGAATTTGATCACCGGGTACGAGCACCGCCATACCTTTTATTTTTTGACCATTTACCAATATTCCGTTCGTACTGTTTTCATCAATTACCTGATAGCGAAATGTTCCGTCGTTTAGAGCTTTAATAGTTGCATGATGACGACTCACCATATTGTCCGAA
>JAGQWV010000468.1 GCA_020437045.1 Saprospiraceae bacterium
GATACCCAATACATAAGGTCGTACTTGTCTGATATTTCGATGAGAATCCTTCTGCGATTCCAGAAAGATAATCATTGCATCGTGGAAAATATCCCGGGCATCCTGATAAGATCCACCAAACCGGTGTATAATTTTAGCAGCTACCGGGAATACATCTTCATAAATCTGAGCCGTTGATGAAGCCTGAAAAGTGATATTATCGTTATGCGTCTTAATATATTGGCACTCCATTAAAACTATTATTTACTGATAGGTGCACAAATCCAAACAAATATCACCAGAAAACTAATCTTTCTTTTGAAACAAATAAAAAAAGTAAGACCCTTGAGATCATGTCAAAAGGGTCCTACGAAAAATGAACTAAAATTGAGGCAAATTTCTATTTATCATTGTTAATAATAACAGCATTTGGACCGGTAGATTCAAAGACAAATCCACCATAGGCAGTATTACCATGTTCTCCCAGGTCTAATCCTTCCAATTGTTCTGCATCGCTCACACGAAGGCCAATAGTAGCTTTAATTAAAGAAAAGATTAAATACATGGCGGCAAAAACAAAAATACCCACGGATATTACTCCCACAAACTGAATCCATAATTGACCAAATCCTCCACCGAGAAATAGTCCATCCTGAATAGTGGAGGAGTCATCCCAATATTGTACATCAATTGCTCTGGATCCAAACAGACCGATGGAGAGGGTTCCCCACGCACCACAAACACCATGAACACTTACGGCACCAACAGGATCATCGATTTTCAATTTCCTTTCGATAAACAATGCAGAGTATACCACAATGATACCTCCGATCAATCCAATAATCGCGGCGCTAACAGTACTTACAGAGGCACAAGGTGCGGTGATAGACACCAAGCCGGCAAGGGCACCATTAAGTGACATAGAGAGGTCCGGTTTTTTAAATTCAATCCAGGAGATAATCATGGCACCGATAGCACCGGTTGCCGCAGCCAGGGTAGTGGTCACAGCCACGTGCGCTACGCCCCCAATCGCAAGCAGTGTTGATCCTGGGTTGAATCCATACCAGCCAAACCAGAGAATAAAAACACCAAGTGCAGCCATGGGTAAATTATGGGGAGAGATAGCATTGACTGAACCATCTTTATTATATTTCCCAAGTCTTGGACCAACCAATATAGCTCCGGCAAGAGCGGCCCAACCACCCACTGAATGGACTACCGTTGAACCGGCAAAATCACGTATCCCCATATCTCCTAGCCAGCCTCCACCCCAGATCCAGTGCCCGGCAATAGGATAAACAATTGCTGACAACAAAATCGAATAAGCAATATATGCAATCAGTTTTGTTCTCTCAGCTACTGCACCGGATACAATTGTGGCTGCGGTAGCAGCAAAGACTACCTGAAATAACCATCCGGCACTAATACTGTAACCTCCCATATCGGTAGGTGAGTTAGCACTTGATAAAAAGGCCAGACTTGAATCAAATCCTAAAAAATTTGAATCACCACTCGAATACATGATTGCATATCCAATAGCCCAGTAAAGGACGGCTCCAAATGAAAAATCCATCAGGTTTTTCATCATGATATTAACAGAATTCTTGGCACGGGTAAGCCCCGCTTCAACCATGGCAAATCCAGCCTGCATGAAAAAAACCAGAAATGCAGCTAAACACAACCAGATCGTATCCGCGACCTCCTGCGGTAATGCGGCGACAGGCTCTGCATCCTGACCATAAGCATCGGAGCTATTTAATAGCAGAAAGGTCATAAACAAAAAGGACATTAGGTAGGTACCTATGGTCCTTTTTCGAATTCCTTGTAAGAACTTGAATTTAAAAAGAAAGGTAGTTGGTACTCGCAACATGATAAATAGATTTTAAGTACATTGTTAAATAAATTAATGGGCCTTGCCTCTGCTTCGTTCTGGACATACGGAGCCCTTGATCGAGAGACAAAGATTTTTTCCCACAATCCACCTTTCTTCAGCTGCTTTCAGCCTGGCAATAAAACACTGGTTGTTTTTAAACAGATATAACTATCATTAATTAAATAGTTACAAATAAACAGGAGAACCCTGCAAAAAATTAAATTTCAGGTTTAAATCGTTTTCCTGACTCTGATAAATCGCAGACAACCTTAAATTGTCCGATCCCATCGATTCAATTCAGAAGGAAAGACATGATTTGCATTCCTGAAAACTGAAAATTTCCAATTAATCTTCATTTAGATTAGAAGGAATGATGAAAAGGTAACTTTTTACGAAAAGAATAATTAATCTTTTCTCAGAAAAAATTAAAATTCCCTTAGAGCTTAAAATTTTATATTAAAAAACAGGCTCTTTTAGGCGTAAAACAAAATATAAATAAAGTTTGCCAAAAAATGAATACAGAAATTTCATCGTGCCCTTTTTTAGGAACCCTTATTCTTAGCCATGCTTCTAGGTAATAATTGACGAAGAATGCTCACCGAAATCTGCAATTCATCAAAGGACGATGATGCAAACCCTAATCGAGTAGCATTTATATGATTCCCACCAGATGTATAAGTAGACCCGTCATAAAAAAACAGATTCTCACCTTTTGCCCTGGCAGCTAATGTTTGCAAATCAATTTGTCGATCAAAATGCGTCCAGACGGACATCCCTCCTTCCGGCACTTTATACGATATCCAATCAGAAACATAATCATTCAACAAGGTCACAAAAGCATCTCTTCGCTGCTGATATATCTTTCGGTTCTTCCGGAGAAACCGCTGGATGATCTCGAGCTTCAGTAGTTCTGCTATTGCCAGCTCCAAAATACCATCGCCCTGACGATCTACCAATCTTCTTAATTTAGCCAGATAATCGATTTGATCTTCCTGGCCTACCAAATAACCTACTCGAAACACCGGTGAAATTGCCTTCGTAAAAGATCCGGTATACAAAACCTGTCCCTGATGGGATGCAGCTGCCAATGGCATGATGGGGTGCCGGGTATAGTGAAAGTCATAATCGTAGTCATCTTCAAAGATATAGAAGCCATACTGTCGTGACAGCTGCAATAGTTTTACTCTCCGGTGCGCTGGCATGATCACTGTAGTGGGATATTGATGGTGTGGTGTCACGTAGACCATGCGAATCTGTTTTTCCTGACAAACTTGTTCAAGATGATCAACATCCAGTCCTTCTTCATCTACCCGGATTTTTATTAATTCTGCGCCGTGATAGCGAAAATTTATCCGGGCGGACTCCCAGGTCAGTTCTCCAATGGCAACCAGTTGTCCGGTACTGATAAATCCTTTGATAACTAAATAAAGAGCCTGGGTAACTCCTCTTGTCACGAGAATTTGATCTCTATGGACATGGATACCACGGGTCCGTGACAAATATTCACACAGTGCCTCACGCAGTATTAATTGGCCTTTGGTATCTCCATAAGTGTATCTGGGATAACGCCAACCTTTGGTGAGCGCATTTTTGTATGCACGCATTAGCTCTTCAACCGGAGCTAGTCTTGGATCTGGTAACCCATCATCCAGATGATATTTACTCACAGAAATTGAAACTTCACGGTCAATAACCTCAGGTATCGTGATGGTCGGTGAACATCTCGACACTGACACAGAAGTTGTAAACTGATCGAAAGCAGATGAAATCTCCCTGGCGACAAAAGTTCCTTTGCCCCGAAACGTCTCCAACCATCCTTGGGCAACCAATTCATCTACCGCTGCTACCACGGTTTTGCGATGAATGAGCATCTTATCCGCAATTTTTCTGGTACCAGGAAGTTGGCTTTCCGGAATCAGGACACCGGTTTGAATCAAATTAATGATCTGATCAATCAGCTGACGAAAGATTGGCGTATCTGAATTTCGGTCAATGGTCAGAAGATCTAATAGCACTGGACTATTTATTTTTAAAAAAGTGGACTATTTGAACACCCCGGTAAATTTCTACATTTATTAGCATAAATCGCAAGCCAATGATTGAAAAGACCGAGCGAACCACTCCGAGCCGATACGCTTCTCAAAGAGGGAGTCATGATGAAAACGTGATTTTCCCTATTCTTGATGAAGCATTGTTTTGCACCATCAGCTATGCTGAGGGAAACCAACCTTTCAGTATCCCCCAGTCATTTGTCCGGATGGGCAACTATATATATCTCCACGGATCGGTCGGTTCCCATTTTATTCGCACTCTGGCAGATGGACGACCGGTATGTCTTTCCGTCATGTTGGCAGACGAAATCGTTGTTGCAAAAACGGCATTCAATCATTCGGTGAATTATCGATCGGTAGTAATATTTTCAACCGGCGAAGTGATCGAAGATCAACAATTAAAATATGATGCCTTTAAGGCACTTACGGAAAAAATGGTACCCGGAAGCTGGGATTACTTAAAGCCAATGACTGAAAAAGAAATGGCCAAAACAACCGCCATTGGATTTCCTATCATTGAAGCATCAGCTAAAGTTCGTCAAGGTGAACCCGGTCAGGTGGAAACGGAAATGGGTTTGCCAATCTGGACAGGACTGATTCCTATAAAACCAATTCGACAACAGCCAATACCCGACGATTACGGCAAGAAATTACCGCTACCTGAGCATCTCAAATATTGAATAGCATCATGCATGGCATGATTAAATAGACCAACCCATAAATTTTTATGACACATTCTGGCGACTTTTTGCACCATGCTTCGTCGTAAATACTCATTATAGCTCCGGCTATCACTGCGTTTTACTCCTTGCCTGGCATAAAAATTCATCTCAGAATTTCTTACAATAACTTATGGGTTCGTCTACTAATGGTGAATCCTCTAATTCTTTGCGAAATTCAGCTGAGAATTTACCACCATAACCAATAGGTCTAAGCTACACTTCTTAAGCATTCAGATTTTAAAAAGCCATCTCAAAAAGATTAGTGCAGCCGGAATCAAGCCTTCCTCAGCAACTATTCCAAAGCAATCGAGTAGTCGTCAGATTCATATGATTATTTAATAGGATTTGGCTGTGATATTGCCACCATTTGAAATATAATTTTCTATTTTAAAGAACCCAAGCAAGAATGTTACTGCCACTTAAAATCTTTCGAAAAGAACTCTATGTATATTGTCGATTCCTATCCAATAGCGGTTTTGCTTTGTATCATTACCATGTTCTGCTGGGGCTCATGGGCTAACACCCAAAAACTGGCCTCTAAAGATTGGGTATTTCCACTTTTCTACTGGGACTATACCTTAGGATTGATTATTCTCTCGCTTATCTTCGGCATGACACTGGGTAGTTCGGGTACGGGTGGACAGGATTTTTGGTCCAATTTGCAAGAGGCTACATCTCCGGCTTTATGGTCCGCCTTTTTAGGAGGGGTGGTTTTTAATATTGCCAATTTATTAATTGTAGCTGCCATTGATATTGCCGGAATGGCCATTGCTTTTCCTATTGGCATTGGCATTGCCCTGGTATTAGGAGTCATTGTCAATTATGTTGCCACTCCACTGGGCAATCCGGTATTACTTTTTACCGGCGTCGGACTGGTATCTCTGGCCATCCTTCTTGATGCAAAAGCATACCGGAAAATTTCCAGCCGGTCTGCTTCCTTCAAAGGTATCGCCATTTCGATAGCAGGCGGTATCCTCATGGGATTTTTCTTTCGTTTTGTCGCGGCATCGATGTCTGCAGATTTTGCCAATCCCGTACTAGGATTGCTCACTCCTTATTCAGCGGTGTTCGTTTTTTCTTTAGGCGTATTTTTTTCCAGCTTCTTATTCAATACTTATTTTATGTATCGACCAGTCAATGGTAAACCTGCCCGGTACAGTGATTATTTCCGTCTGGGAAGTCCCCGGTTGCATTTTATTGGTATTCTCGGTGGGATTATCTGGTGTATTGGTATGAGCTTTTCTCTAATTGCCTCAGACAAAGCAGGTTTTGCTATCAGTTATGGTTTAGGGCAGGGTGCCACCATGATTGCAGCGATATGGGGAGTATTTGTGTGGAAAGAATTTAAAAATGCTCCCAAGGGCACCAACCTATTACTTGGTTTGATGTTTCTCTGTTTCTTTATCGGACTCAGTCTCATCATTATCGCCCGGCTTTCGTGAGAAAAGCCATATGCATTTCATCACCAAGAAAGAAAATACAATGAAGGGTAAAATAGTTGTCGTTGGCTCCAGCAACACAGACATGGTAGTTAATGCCCATAAAATACCGGCGCCTGGTGAAACGATCATGGGAAGTTCTTTTTCGGTCATTCCGGGTGGTAAAGGTGCTAACCAGGCGGTAGCCGCCGCACGAGCTGGAGCCGATGTGATATTTATCGCCAAAACCGGTTCAGATGAATTCGGGCAGCAAGCGATCGAGGGATACCAGGAGGAACACATCAACACGAACTTTATTCTCCAGGATCAAGACACCCCCTCAGGCATAGCGCTCATTATCGTGGACGATTATAGCGGCCAAAATTCTATTGTGGTAGCACCTGGATCCAATAGCAAATTAACCCCACAGGAGATCATTGCTCTGGAAGAAGAAATTGCCGGCGCTGATGTCCTGTTGGTCCAGCTGGAAATACCGCTGGGCACCGTGCAGAAATCTTTAGAGATTGCTCATTATTCTGAAGTACTGACCATTCTCAACCCTGCTCCCGCTCAAAAACTGGATGATGATTGGTTAGGTTTGGTAGACATTATCACACCCAATGAGACAGAAACAAAACTTCTGACCGGCATCGATCCGTGTGATGAAGACAGTATCCGGGCGGCAGGCAAGGAACTGCTGAGAAAAATCAAGCATACCGTCATCATCACCCGGGGAGAACATGGGGTATATTATATTTCAAAAAATGGTGCACAAGGATTTCTAAAAACAAATTCAGTCAAGGCTTTGGATACCACTGCTGCCGGAGATGTATTTAATGGCTATCTTGCTGCTGCTCTTTCCCAGGGGGAAAATCTCGAAGCGGCGATGAAAAAGGCGATGAAAGCGGCTACCTTGTCTGTCTGTAAAAAAGGGGCTCAGACCTCCATCCCTTTTGCAAATGAACTGTAAGTGAGAATGACTTTCAGATTACCAATTCCGATGTACAGAACCACAACCTCTGATTTAATTATCAGATTTTCCAATTAAGGGAATAAAGTGATCATTCGTCTGTTGCATCCATTCCTGTAATAAGTTAAAATGTCGCTGTCTCTCTTTCGCATACTCCGGTTTGTAAACCAGATTATTTTCTTCTCCCGGGTCCATTGATAGATCAAATAGTTGCTCCGTACGTTCTCCCGTAGAATAAACATTGTACTTATAGTTCCTGGTCCTCACCATTCTACCTTTACGGCTGGCATCGGGTTTATAATCAGCCAGCTCCACAATCAGGTGATCCCTCCAGGAAGCGGTTTGATCAGACAGAATAGTTCGTATACTACTACCCGTAAAGTCCAGACCGGAATCAATCCCGGCCAAGTCGCACAGGGTGGGAACAATATCCGCTTGAGAAACCAGATGTTGATCATCGATTTTGTTTTCAGGGATAAACCCAGGCCAGGAAATCATAAAAGGTACAGCGGCAGACTCCTGATACAAGCTTAATTTGGCACTCCATTTATGTGCGGCTGCGCCATCTCCATGATCCGAAGTAAAAATGATAATGGTGTTTTCATCTAATCCATTGGCATCCAGGGCATCGAGCACTTTGCCAATCTCTTTATCTACCATTTCGGTGAGCCGGTAATATGCATTGAGGTATCCTTTCCATTCCAGATCACCGAATTCCTGATTCGCCAAATGCGTTTCGAGACCATATTCCTTATGATATTTCCGCTTATCGGTGACGAAAGTAGGTTCACCAGGATCGATAGCATGATTTTCCGGTAGTTCCGGCAATGGCTGAACCTGGGATGGATGGGTGCTGATCACGGCCGGAAGTTTATATTCGAAATTGTAGTAGCGTATATTTAAGAGTGAATCCTCAGCGCTGGCCCAACCTTCCTTTCGGGCATAAAAGCAAATATCGTGTGGATTGTGATAACTAATCGAAAGGAAAAAGGGCTCAGGCTTATCGTAATGATTGAGAAAATCGACTACAGCTTCGGTCAGGGGAGGATCGGTTTCGCTACCAAGCATCCATCTATTGGGATTGGGAGCCTGAAAAGGCAATAGATCAAATCCGGGTATTTCCTTTTGTTTAGATTTTGACTGTAGTGGATAGCTTTCCGGCAAGTGCCATTTTCCTCCCCAAACAGTATGATATCCAGCTTCCCGAAATATTTCTCCTACATTTTTGATACCTGGCCTTATAGTATCACCATTCCACTCCACCCCTGTCTGGTGGGGCATGAGTCCTGTAATAATACTCGATCTCGCTGGAGCACATACGGGAGAAGTACAATAGAAATTGCGAAAAAGCACTCCACGTTGTGCCAGTCGGTCCATGTTGGGTGTGTGCAAATTTGTGTTGCCCAAAGCACTCATCATTTCTGCATTTTGCTGATCGGTAAAAATCACCAGAACATTAGGCTTTGCCGGAATCAAATTTTCCTGCGCTGGTGAACCAGCACAGGTCCATAACAGAAAAAATAAATAGTAATAGCCATTTCTCACGTCAACCCATTTTTATAGTTACAATCAATCCCAACTTTTCAAACCCAGCAATTTTTCGCCCAGTTCTGATAGCTCAGCCACCGGGTATTTCGTT
>JAGQWV010000469.1 GCA_020437045.1 Saprospiraceae bacterium
TTTCATAGCCGTATAGCGAGAGTAACTGTTGCAGGGCGAGACCCTTATCTTCAATTACACCAGATGCTCTACCTTCCAGAATTGAAAAAATCCCACAAGCCGAGTAGTTGCAGTTGGCATATACATTCTGATATAAACTGTAGTTTGTATCTCTTAATGTTTCGTCAAAGAAAGGTAAATATTTAGATCTTAAACTGCTCTCATTTATAAAATCTGCTCTTAATGCATCTACCGTAATTAGAATCAGGTTCTTTCTGTTTCCGGCTCTAGGATCTACGATATGTAATTCGCTTTCCAATTCTCCTTCTCGTTTTTCCACAAGATTCCGAATTTGAGCCCTTCGGATCGCCAGATACACCGTATAAAGTACTGGATCGTGCTCCACAAAAGTATCTTTATACTTTTTGATTCCATCAACCAGATAATTTCTGCTGAAGAGAACTACAGGTGCAAGGATTGACAATAATAAAAATGCCATAATTATCCGATTCCGGTTGGCGCTTAATATAAATGTCACAGGCTCATTCCTAAGGAGAAATTTTTTCATTCTGGTAAACAGGAAAAATATCAGGACTGAAGAAAAAAGTATTAAAGCCAGGAAAACCAAATATGTAGAACTTCTAAAGGACAATTCGGTATAATAGTCAAAATGAACCAGAAAATTTCGGATTAAAATGCTATTCACAGGAGCCAGCCAAAAGTAAAAAGTGATCGCACTAGCTAGAGACAGAAACAATACAGAGAAAGCAAAAACACTATACAAGGAGGCTAGAAATACTTTTATATAAATTGCATTGTATAACCGCAAAACCACTGCAAACAATGTCATTATAACTAGATGGAAAGCAAGTATGCTTAACAAATGAAACACTATCTGACTGGTAAATTGTATTGCCGTAAATTCCTTTTGTAGATAAAACGGCAGCGCGGAAAAGAAAGACAGAACACCAAGTATGGTAAAAGACTTTAAATACCAGGTGTTCAATTTCTTCCAATTCATATTATCCATCGGATCACTTCAAAAGCTTCGGCATATTTTACGCCAATCTGAGTACCTCGCACTCTTGCCATCGATTCAATAAACTCAGGATCCATAAATGATTTTCCTTGTTGGGTGATATAAGCCTGCAAAGCTTTAATTTTACGTTTTACATGCCGTTGTTCGACGGGGATAAAACAATCGGTATCAAAGGTTCGATTGTTCCAGATTAATTCGTATCCCAGTAACGAGCTATTCTTAAAAGCTCTCAATCCTTCCGCAGCAATTACCTGATGATCCTGATGAATATCCCGGAGTGAAGGCAGGAATACCAGATCCGGTTGAATCCGGTCGCGTATCCGGATCAACTCCTCCAGAATTTCCTGGCGCACGTAATTCAATTTTCTCACTTCATATTTATAGACTAGCAATTGATTGGTATTGATCTTTAGAATGCGGGTTGCTTTTCGTACTTCCTTTTCCAGTTGATTACGGGGAAACCCCTCCGGCACAGATTCGTCAGCCGTCGAGAAAGCAGCATAATATACTGTTGCTCCCTCCTCCTGGGCGCGGGCGATAGTAGCACCACACCCCAATTCACCATCATCGGTGTGGGGAGCTAACACCAGAATTTTACGATCTTTTAGCATCCAGATATGTTTCAAGAATTTGTACAATCATCTTACCTGCTTTACCATCGCCCAAAGACATTCTATGCTGCTGAGGGATTTTAAATGTATGGAAAGCTTCCAATATTTTCGCTTTATCCGGACCGGTGATGACACTCCAACCTTCATCCACCACTTCCAGCCATTCGGTTTGCCGGTCAATGATGATCGATGGTACTTTGTGAAAGTACGCTTCTTTGATAATTCCACCCGAGTCGGTCAATACCATACGGGCATGGCGAATCAATTGCTGGGTTTCCCAGAATCCCAGAGGATCGACCCATTGAATGTTTTCCTGCCGGTTCGATAAATCTACTTTTTCCAGGGCTTTCCGGGTTCGGGGATGTACAGGGAAAATGACCGGACAGGGAAGGGCAGCTGCAGCATCTATAATCTGTACCAAATGCTCCAAATGTTCGGTATTCACCTGCCGGTGACAAGTCATGAGCGCATAATCCCCTTTCAGGTCAAATTGCGAGCGCAAAGTTGTGATATCCGGATAGGCCCAGACATTAGTCAACAGATCCAGGGCAATGTCACCGGTCAGATAGACATTAGTCTTTTTCCCTTCGGCAGCGAGATTTTTCATTCCCGTCAACGTTGGCACAAAATAGAGATCTGAAACAGCGTCGATGAGCAATTTATTGATTTCCTCCGGTATCGATCGATCAAATTCACGCAACCCCGCTTCTATATGTCCTAAGGTTATATGGCGCTTTTTGGTGGCGATGGCTGCAGCGGCAGTGGTGTTTGTATCGCCAATCACCAGCACCACATCCGGTCTTTCCTTTTCTAAAACCTGATCAAATTTCAAAATACAATCTGCTATCTGCCGGTTAGTGGATTGGGACCCTATCTCAAGGTTGTATGATACGGGGGGCAAGCGAAATTCTTTGAAAAAGCGGTCGGAAAGGTTTACGTCATAGTGTTGGCCAGAATGCACTAACAGATGCTGCCAGCGGTCAGGGTCCAGGGCATTAATTAAAGAAGCAACTTTAATAAAATGTGGACGTGCTCCTACAATCGTTATGATTTTATATTGATGGCTCACAGTATGTTAACTCCTTCCAGTATTTTCCTGGTCTGACCATTCCAGGATAAATTATGCTCTATAAAAATTCTATCCACTGTCCAATCAAGCGTTCCGGTATCTTTCCAGGACCGGTAAAGATCGATCAAAAAATTCGAGAGCGCACCGGTCTCTTCCGGTGGATCATAAAACACCTTCCCCGCTCCCGTAGACTTCATTAACTGTTCAAATTCCAAATCCTTGGCACCCTTAATCAGGACCAGCACTGGATTGCCCGATTCGAAATACTCAAAGACTTTTCCTGTAAATACACCAGTCCATTGGTCTGTCGCGGAAGTCAGCAACAATTGCAGATGACTACGTCGCTGTAAATTGAGGGTCTCTTCCCGGGTCAGAAATCCACGATTGACAAAGCAATCTTCCAAACCATATTGTTGAATCCAGTGACTAAATTGACCACTGTCACGACCCGCATAGATAAATTGAATACTGCTT
>JAGQWV010000470.1 GCA_020437045.1 Saprospiraceae bacterium
TCCGCATACCCCGGCCACCACCACCACCGGCAGCTTTTACCACGATCGGAAAACCGATGGCTTTAGCCTCTTCCATCAATTTATCACTCTGAGATAAGTCTAACTGGCTATCCGGAATCGTAGGAACTTCTGTAGCCTGAGCAATTTCCTTTGCCTGAACTTTATCGCCCAGCTGTTGCATCACCTCTGACGAAGGGCCTACGAAGATGATACCTTCTTCTTCACACCTTCTGACAAAATTGACATTCTCAGATAAAAATCCATACCCTGGATGAATGGCGTCAGCCCGGTGCTTTTTCGCCACCTCGATAATCTCCTCAATATCCAGATAGGGCTTTAGGGGTTCAGTATCTTTTCCAATTTGATAGGATTCGTCTGCCTTATAGCGGTGCAGCGAATATCGATCTTCATAAGTATAGACCGCAATCGTATTAAGCTTGAGCTCAGAAGCAGCTCGCAATACCCGGATAGCGATCTCTCCGCGATTAGCAACAAGCAGTCTGGAATATCGATTATGTTGTATCTCTTTATTCATTGATATGGTGTTTCCTCTTTATCCTAATTTATGATCAAGAAATTCATGCACTTTATGGGTGATTTGCGCAAATTCTATTAAAAATCCATCATGACCAAATGGGGAGTCTATAACTTCCAAAACAGCTCCTTTGATGTTTTTACTAATTTCCTCCTGTTCAGAAATGGGAAAGAGAAAATCGGAGGCAATCCCAAATACAAGCGTATGCGCCCTTATGATAGACAGCGCTTGCGCATATCCCCCTCTGCCCCGTCCCAGATCGTGAGAGTCCATGCCCTTACTCAAAATCAGATATGATAGTGGTCGGAATCTTTTTCGCAGTTTGAGCCCCTGGTATCGTTGATATGAACTGGCTTTAAATCCATCCAGTTTTTCCCCCTCCTCCATCTGAGTCAGATGGTATGCCTGATAGTTGCGATAACTGAGCATAGCCACTGCACGCGCCGCCTCCAGCCCCTTCATTCCACCATCGGCCTCGTCGGAATATAGCGTCGGATCTGCTTCCAACGCCATCCGCTGCGCTTCATTAAAAGCTACTCCCCAAGGTGAATGTTTGGCATTGGTACCAATCACGATAAGATTTTGAATAAGCGTGGGCTCCATAATGGCCCATTCCAAGGCTTGTTGTCCACCCATGGATCCTCCTGTGGCAATATAAATTGAGTCAATACCCAGGTGAATCCTCAGAAGGATCAGACTCTTCACAATGTCGCGAATGGTAACCAAAGGAAAATCTTTGCCGTAACGCATTCCGGTGACGGGATTGATCGAATCAGGATTAGTGCTTCCATAACAGGATCCGAGTATATTGGCACAAACAATGAAATATTTCTCGGGATCATATAATTTTCCTTCCCCGATGAGACCGGGCCACCATTCCTGGGGATCGGAATTTGCCGTCAGTGCATGACAAACCCAAACAACATTATCCCCCTGACTGTTTAATTGGCCGTAGGTGGTATAACCAACTTCAATTTCTGGAAGCGTCTCACCACTTTCCAGGTGAAAAGGATGCTGATATCTGTAGATTTTCAAAGTTTATGTCTTAATAAGGCACCAAAGATAGTGAAGGACAGATTAAGAATTGAAGTGCAGAGATGTAGAATACCTACAAATATTTCACACTTTTGTAGCCGCAAATAAAGAATCAAGCTTTCTACCATGTCAAAAGTATATTTGTCACTAGCCAGAAAATCAGGTGAATTTCACCTCCAAAGCACCAATTCTGCAGGTAATACCGTCGATACTGACGGTTCTCCGGACATAGGAGGGCAGGGTAATGGACTACGGCCGATGGAGTTATTACTAGCCAGTCTTTCGAGCTGTAGTGCCATAGATATTATTCTCATCATGAAGAAACAACGTCAGGTACTGGATGATATAAAAATTGACGTTGAGGCCGAGCGGGTCAATGTGGGAAATCATTCAGAATTTTCGAAAATTCATCTAACCTTCCATTTTTATGGTGAGGTAAAAGAAGAAAAAGCAAAAAGAGCGATCGATTTAAGTCTGGACCACTATTGCTCTGTTGCCCAAATACTTAAAAAAACAGCCGAAATCACTTATGATTTTGATATAAATGATGGTCGATAAACATGAAGGAACATAAAGATACTATCGGAATCCGGTCACAGATAGACCGTACCCAATACCGGGAGCACAGTGTCCCACTATTTATGACCTCTAGCTTTACCTTTGGTAGTGCCGAAGAGATGGCAGGGATGTTTGCCGGTGAAATTCCTGGTGATGTTTATTCGCGATATGCCAACCCGAACACGGAAGAATTCATTCAAAAGATGTGTCTTCTAGAAGGAGCTGAAGCAGGTTTTGCTACCGCCTCGGGAATGGCCGCCGTTTGGTGTAGCATTGCCAGTATTTTAGAATCAGGTGATCATATAATCGCCAGTCGATCACTTTTTGGATCAACGCATCAGATTTTGTCTCAAGTCTTACCGCGATTTGGAATTACCTTCACTTATGTCGATGGTCAACGGATTGAGGATTGGAAAGAGGCTCTGAAATCCAATACCCGTATGGTACTGCTAGAAACCCCCAGCAATCCGGCACTGCAGATTATCGATCTGGAAGCAGCGGTTAAGTTCTGCAAATCCAATAATCTGATTCTTAATGTTGATAACTGTTTTTCGACCCCCATCATTCAAAATCCGCTACTAATGGGGGCTGACATTATCACACACAGTGCAACCAAATATATCGACGGACAGGGAAGGGTTTTAGGTGGTATCGTTCTTGGACGAGCGGATCTAATCGAAAAAGTCACTTTTTTCTGCCGACACACTGGACCGGCCATGTCACCCTTCAATGCCTGGATTTTGTCTAAAAGCTTGGAAACCTTGGCGTTGAGAATGGAGCGTCATTGTGAAAACGCCCTCCAACTGGCAAAAAATCTTTCCGAATCCGAGCATGTAGACCAGGTCATTTATCCTCATCTCGAGAGTCATCCTCAATATGAGTTAGCCACCAGGCAGATGAAAATGGGAGGTGGCATTGTATCTTTCAAAATTAGAGGTGGTTTGGAAGCGGGAAGGAATTTTCTCAACAGGATTAAAATGTCCAGCCTATCGGCAAATTTAGGGGATAGCCGAACCATCGTGACACACCCTGCATCAACTACCCATTCTAAACTGACTGTTGCAGAACGAGAAGCGGTTGGCATTACGGATGGACTGATCCGTATTTCTGTAGGTCTGGAAAATATAGGTGATATAAACCGGGATATTCTTCAGGCGATAACACCTTCGTAAAACTCCAGATCTTGGCGCAACGGGGTCAACGCGTTCCGACTGGCGTAATGGTTAGTATATTTCCGTCATCCTCCAACTTGAAGGAATATCGACCCGGCCGCAAATTGCCTTGTTTCGATAGTTGCTGTAGTAAATAACGTCTGGTCTCTGGCAGGGCTTGTGTTTTCGAATTTTTCAGAGTTTCCGGATTAAAGGGAAGGTTGCCAATAAGACCTTTCTGCACGGTAGCCGCTTCCATGCCGGATCGATCGGAGATCTCCAAGAAAACCATAGCGGTATCACATAAGATTGGATCGGGACCAGAATCACAAACAGAATAGGCAAAACTGTCTAATCCAACATATTGATCATCAGGCATATAAACAATAAGTCCCACTTCTGCATCGACATAGG
>JAGQWV010000471.1 GCA_020437045.1 Saprospiraceae bacterium
CTTATTTAAAATATTTAAATCCCCGGGTGGACAAGGTTGTTTGCTTGGCGGAGTCGATAAATGAATTGCTAAAGAAACAATTGTTTTTCAAAAAGAGCAAAGCAGTTACAATTAATAAAGGTCATCATCCTGATTGGTATCAGGGGGCAGCGCCGTTGGATTTGTCAGAATTTGGAATTCCGGAAGGTGCTTTCATTGTTTCGTGCATGGCCAATGCCCGTCCCTTTAAAGGAATCAAATATCTACTGGAGGCGACTTACTTGTTGGCGAATGTCCCCAATCTTCATTTTCTCCTGATTGGTCGGGATATGAACAAAGGGCCACTGCAACATCTTATTGAAGGAAGTCCGATGCGTAATAAAATCCATATTACAGGTTGGCGAAGCGATGTACTAAATATCCTTGCCGCTAGTAATGTTTTTGTCCTGCCGTCCATTGGAGGAGAGGCAACTACCAAATCCGTGATTGAGGCGATGAGCATGGGGGTAGCCCCCATCATCACCGACATTTTTGGTAACAAAGGGTTACTGGTGCATCAGGAGTCCGGGCTGGTTGTTCCCCCTCGAGATCCTCAATCTTTGGCAGATGCCATTTATTTTTATTATACCCATCCTGAGCTTTCTCATAGCCATGGTATGGCTGCTCAAAGACACATCAGAAGTAATTTTCACGTGGATCGGACCGTTAGGGAAACTAAAGCGCTCTTTGACCATTTATTAAAATGATCTATTTGGCTAATTGATTGGGTTAATGTGATTATTTAATGCTTGGCAGGAATTGACTTTGTACGTCAATTTTATTTTGAAAACGGTTCAGTTTAAATTTTTGCGGCAGGGCATTACCTTTTAATATGTGTTTTGCCATAAGTTCGCCAATGGCGGGTCCCATTTTAAATCCATGACCCGAACTCCCTGTCATCAAAATCACCTCTTCAAATTGAGGATGAGTATCAATTATAAAATGTCCATCCAGGCTATTATCATACTGACACACTTCTGTATACGAGATGGGAGCACCTGCGAGTATCGGAAATCGTTTGCCTACAAAATCACGGGCTAGTTGCAGTCTGTCAAGCGTAGGTAATCGGTCATCTTGGTCAGGACTGAAAAGCTCTGACCGGTCATCATAGGCAATTTTAAATCCCTTGGCTAAATGCATTGGCATACCATAATATAGAGGAGATTCAGCATTATAATCTAACCATACAGGCATATGACTAGGATCGAATTGTCGCATCTTTGTCGGAGGTATCGCAAAATGATAAATGTCTTGTTTAGACACGTAGGTGTTCTCTTTGAGAACATCAGCAAATAGACTTCTGGTCCATGGACCACAGGCAAAAATATATTGATCTGATTCGGTCTTTTTGCCGTTAACCAATAATGAGAAATTATTTTCCCGCTCCACGCTAGCAAATCCCTGCGTATAATGACCGCCAATAGCCTGGAATTTTTGTAAGATCAGCTCACAGCACTTGCTGGCATATAAAATACCGGCCTTATCTTCAAAGTAAACTTTCCTGATGCCCTCAAAAGACACTTGAGGATAAGCAGCGATAGCATCGGAAAAGGTCAGTTCTTCAAGTTCATAGCCTAATTCTTCAATTCGTTTTTTGGAGTGCAATGCGTAGGAATCATCTTCCTGAGAAAAGAACCACAGTAAACCGGTTTCCTGGTAGTAGTCATTAACTTCCTTGCCAAAGATCTCCATCCAAAGTGCAAATGCCCGTGAAGTGAGATCAATATAGAGTTCGTCAGCACCGTATACCAATCGAATAATCCGGGATACGCCACCCGAACCTGAACGTACATTTCCGGCGCCCCACATATCAATCAGATGCACCTGTACCCCCATCTTTCTTAGAAAGTAGGCTGTACTCAATCCCCAAATTCCAGCACCAACAACGGTGATCTTCATAGCTTTCGATTGTATCTTATGACTTTCTATTAAAAGTACTAATTCTGACGTTTATATCCATTTAGTAGGGTTAATCTCTTCGTTGGGCTGATTTCTTTGACAAAAACTATAGAAATAGATACATTTGCCTCAGATAGCCGTGATTTTTTATGTATCGCTAAAATATATTTAAGAAATGAATTCTGACCAACTAGGTCTTTTTGAAGAACAGATACTGACCATGGTAGCCATCCTGGGAGAAGATGCCTATGGCAATGCCATTGTAGACGAGATAAAAAACCAGTTGCAAAAATCAGTAAATCTCAGTTCCGTGCATGTGACTCTTTACCGTCTGGAAGATAAGGGATTGGTCCGTTCGGAAATGGGTGGGGTAACTTCTAAAAGAGGAGGTCGTCGAAAAAGAATCTTTACCATTACCAATGCAGGAATTGCCTTATTACGCAATCTCAAGGAATCACGTGAACAACTGTGGAAGCTTGTACCTCAATTTAAGATGTAGGCCATGAAGTCACAAAAAAGATCGATCCGGTTGGGCTTGGCTATTTTACATTGGTTTTGTCCGGAGAAATTGCGGGAAAGCATTGAAGGTGATTTACTGGAGAATTTTGAAAACGATGTTGAGAGAAGGGGATATGGTATTGCCAGATGGATTTTTTTATTTAATGTGATGAGATTTTTTCGATGGGGAATTATTTCTCGAAATCAATTTCAGATGATGCACTTTAATTTCAGTTTAATTATTAATCACATCAAGATTACCCTGAGAAATTTTATAAAACATGTTGGCTATACGGCTATTAATTTGTTGGGTCTTGCAGTGGGCATTGGTACCTGCATCGTCATATTTAGCTATACGCAACATGAACTCAATTATGATGCATTCTTTTCTGACGTCGATCGCATGTACCGGGTTAATCAGACCAATATCTGGGCCCCCTCAGGTGGTATGATGAGTAGTACCACCCCTCCTTTAGCCAGGGAATTGCAAGAGAATTTTCCGGAAATAATTAGCGCGACGCGGATAAATACTCCCGGGAGTTTTGAGGTGCGGTATAAGAATACAGGAGGAGAATTAATTACCTATCAGGAAGATCAGATTTTGGCTGCAGACTCCAATTTCTTTGATTTTTTTAATATCCCAATTATCGAGGGTGATCCTCAGCAGATGCTGAATGGCAAAAATCTGGTTGTGTTAACAGAAAGTACGGCTCATCGATATTTTGGAAACCAATCACCTATCGGACAAGTGCTTCTTTTTGGAGATGATAAGCGACCAGTGATGGTCAGTGGTTTAGTATCTGATCTCCCCTCCAATATGCATTTTAATTTTGATATGCTGTTGTCGATGTCCACCAATATTTCCGTAAAACAATTTGACTGGAGTTGGGTCTGGACCCAATTAGTGACCTATGTTAAAATAGCCAATGATGTGAATCTTGAGGGTTTCTCTACTAAAATGACGGCCCTACTTATGCCTAAAGTACAGTCGACTTTTTCTCGACTAGGTATGGATTTTGATGATTTTATGAAGGAAAAAGGAACATGGGAGTTTGAACTTCAACCGGTCCGGGATATACACCTCTATGCTGCGTCGATTGGTAATCGAATTGGATCCGTCGGCGATATTAAAGTGGTTCGGATTTTACAATTAATGGCGGTCCTTATCCTATTAATTGCCGTCATTAATTTCATAAACTTAAGTACAGCCAGGGCAAATATTCGATCTCGGGAAATTGGTGTTAAAAAAACACTGGGGGCAACAGTTAGAGAATTGGGCGTGCAGTTTCAGGTCGAAGCCCTGTTGATGACCTTTATCGGATCCGTATTAAGTATACCCGTGGTTAAAGGTCTTAGCACTTTTATTTTTAAACAGGCAGGTATAAAAATTTATTTTAATTGGGCCAATGACCTACTTACATTATGTTCGGTAGGTTTTCTACTTGTTATTATCGGGTTGATGGCAGGTATTTATCCGGCTGTGTATCTCAGTAGATTAAAACCGATATCGGTGATTGATCAGCAGAAGACGGTCCGGCGAGGAAGATTTAATTTACGTAATGTTTTAGTAGCGGTGCAATTTACGATATCACTTGGTCTTTTGAGTGGTGCTTTGATGGTGACAAAACAATTGAATTATATCGGAAAGAAAGACCTGGGATTTGATAAGGAAAATATTTTAGTATTGAGGAATGCCGGAGCGCTGGGAGATCAGATTTCTAGTTTTCGGGATAATGTCGCCAATCTTCCGGAAATTTCTGGAGCTTCTGTAACCATGGCGGTGCCGGGCGAGATGTCTTTCGAAGATTTTTTTCAACGCGAAGGTTCCTCTACAAAATTGACTATTTCTCAGGTGAAAGTTGACCCTGAATTTGCATCGGTTATGAATCTCAAAATGAGCACGGGTCATTTTTTTCAAAAACACAATGAAGCCGATAAAAATCATGCCGTGATTAATGAAACTACCGCAAAGTTGTTTGGATGGACACCACAGGAAGCATTGGGTAAAAGAATTCTTTATCCTGGCGATGATCTGGAAAACCCGGAAATAATTGGAGTGGTAAGTGATTTTCATTTTCAATCACTTTATGAAGATATCAAGCCGCTGCTATTGCTGCATATCGATTCTCCCATGTGGGGCGATCAGAGGATGCTGGTAGTCCGCTACCATCAGAATCATGTGGAGAAAGCAATCAGTGCAATCGAAACGGCTTGGAGTCACTTTACCCAGGATTCTCCCTTCACATATTCAATTTTGGATGAAGATCTGAATCGCATGTATACGCGTGATAGTCAGCTCAGTGTAATGGTTAGATTGCTGAGCTTGCTTTCAATTTTTACGGCGATCCTTGGACTGATTGGATTAGTATCCTTCACGGTTGATCAGAGGAGAAAGGAAATTGGTATTCGCAAGGTGTTAGGTGCTTCATCTGGATCTATTTTCTTTTTGATCAATCGACAATACATAATTTTGTATTTAATTGGTTTATGTTGTTCTGTGCCATTGACCTGGTGGTTCTTGAATAAATGGCTGCAGAATTTTGCTTATCACATAGAAATTTCCTGGGGCACTTTTATCATCGCCGGAGTACTATTACTCGTAAGTTGTCTCTTGTCTGTGGGATATCTGGCTCTGCAAGCGGCCCGGGCCAACCCGGTAGACGCGATCAGCGACAACTGACCTCAGACATGAGACCTCCAACATCCGACAACAATTTTAGAAATCAGCTGTTTCTGCATCATAACTTACTCTATGCCGGAATTACCAGAAGTCAACACCGTCATGAAGGGTTTCCGGAAGACAGCCCTCCACCTTAGCATCAGAAATGTCATAGTTCACGATGATAAGATTCTGCGAAATGCAACTGCCACTGAATTTTATGATAAGCTGATTGGACGTTCTTTCGTCGATACTTATCGCCGGGGAAAATATTTTTTTGCCTTATTAGATGATTCTGCTGCGGTGCTCTTTCACCTGGGTATGACGGGCGACCTTGTTTATTATTTTAATGGAGAGGATCGTCCCAAATATGAACGGTTTAATTTGCATTTTGAGGGAGGTCTAATGCTTGGATATGATGATCTGAGAAAGTTTTCGAAGATTCTGTTGCTGGATGATTATAGAGAATTTCTTGAGGATATTAAGTTGGGTCCGGATGCTTTGCAGATTTCTTTTGGTGCTTTTAGCAAAGCATTTTCTGCGACAACAAGAAACGTCAAATCAATTCTGATGGATCAGCATTTGATGGCTGGCATTGGTAATTTGTATGCAGATGAAATTTGTTTTCAGGCCCGCATACATCCTGCATCGATCGGAAAAGCCCTGTCTACAACGGATCTTCATAAACTGCATCAGGCTACCCTAAATATTTTAAAGGAAGCCTGTCGCCGGGATGCATACTATAAAGTCTATCCCGAGGATTGGTTTTGGAAATGGAGAGATGATAAGATTAAGATACTGGATGGTAAGGGGAATATTGGAAAAATGAAGATTGGTGGCAGGACAACATACTATGTTGAAGATTATCAAAAGTTGATCACTTGAGCTATTAGTGCAGTTCAGGTTATCAATGAATCCTATGGTCCGGTAAATATTTCAACCGGGTAAAAATGCTATTTTAGCCACCGGTTTATCTAAAAGGCAAATGTTACGATGGTTGAACTAGCGGGTATCATTATTCTTGGGATTGGAGCTCAATGGCTTTCCTGGAAAATGAAAGTTCCAGCTATTCTGCCGTTAATATTGTTGGGATTGTTGGTCGGTCCCTTTTCTACTTTGTGGACTGCCGATGGTCAGAAGTGGTTAGAACCCATCTATAATCGCGATTCCAATATTGGTATTTTTCCTGAGCGCTACTTCTTTTATTTTGTCTCTTTAGCCATCGGTATTATCCTATTCGAAGGGGGATTAACCCTCAAACGAAAGGAGATTCGCAATTTGGGTCCGGTGATTTTACGGTTGGTAAGTCTGGGTTCTTTAGTTACGCTGATTGGTGCGGCATTGTCCGCTCATTTCATATTGGGGCTAAGTTTTGGGATTTCTCTACTTTTTGGTGCTTTGATTATTGTTACTGGCCCGACCGTCATTGCACCGATTTTGCAAAATGTTTCGCTAAATCGAAATATATCGACTATTCTCAAATGGGAGAGTATTATTATTGATCCGATCGGAGCTTTAGCCGCTGTGTTAGTATTTGAGTTCATTCTCTCCAACCGCGGACCCTTGGCTTTTACTCCGGTGGCTTTGCTTGGTTTTACCAAGGTGGTTTTGACCGGTTTTATTATCGGTGTCTCAGCGGGTTATCTCTTATATTATTTGATAAAACAAAATCTCATACCCAAATATCTTCTTAATGTTTTTACGCTGGCGACCGTATTGGGCGTTTTTGTCCTTTCAGATCTTTTTGCAAAAGAATCAGGTCTTCTGTCTGTAGTGGTCATGGGAACTGTGCTGGGTAATCTGGATATGCCCAAGCTTAAAGATATTCTGGACTTTAAGGAATCTCTGAGTGTTTTACTCATTTCCATTTTGTTTATTGTCCTGGCGGCCCATATCAATTTGGAAGATCTGTCACTATTGAAAGACTGGCGCTGTTTTGCGCTACTGGCAATGGTAATCCTGGTTTTGAGACCGCTCGGCGTTTTTGTCAGCACCAGAGGTGGCGAATTACCTGTCAATGAAAAGCTGTTTGTCTCACTCATAGGTCCTCGAGGTATTGTCGCTGCGGGTATTGCTTCACTCTTTGGGCTCCGTTTGGTCAGTGAGTCTATACCTGGTGCCGAATACATCACTCCCCTGGTGTTTATGGTTGTTTTGGGTACCGTACTTTTATCTGCCGTAGGAGCCAGACCCTTTGCCCGCTTTTTCGGAGTCATGGAAAAGCGTAACAACGGGATTCTAATCGTTGGTGCTGATCGGGCGGCGAGATTACTGGGCGCTTTTTTCAAGGATCAGGGCAGAAGAGTACTGATGGTAGATATGAATGCTAGTAATTTGCGGAAGGCCTCAGAAGAGGATATTGAAGTGTATCAGGCGGACATCTATCAGGATGATTTCAATGAGCTTTTTGATGTAGAAAATATGCAATATTTACTTGCGATGACCGGTAGTGGCGATGTAAACCGGTATGCTTGTAAAACTTATAAATCTCAATTTAACTCCAGTAATATATATGTGGTTTTGCAATCATCCGCTGATAGCTATGCCCGGGAGCAAAATATCCAGAGTTTGGCACCTTTTGATGATCATATCGACCTGATGGAAGTAGCCAGGGACCATCCCCAAATACATCTTTTGAATTTTGCCGGTGCTTCCGATCTAAAGGAGAAAATTGAATCCATGAATCCCATTTCAGGTTCTATCCCGCTTTGTCTCTGGAGCTCCAAAGGTGAAATTCTTCCGTTAGTTGACCAAAACAAGAAATTATCAGATTTGAAGGAAGGTTCTGTGGTTTATCTGGGAAAGACAATTTCTTCCGAGCTTAAACATCAGGATAGTCAAGTTTAAGAGATACAATTTTGAGATTAACCCCCTTTCTGATAAATGAGAGTCTATGGATTATCCTGAGGGTAAATAAACTGGACGGGATTTGAGCGTACTGCGGATCCAAACACCCCCAGGGCTCCTTCTATGGTGCTATGCAGGAATACAGGTTCTACAAACGGATTAAGGATTGATTGTAATTGTTTATCGAGCTCGTCGTAAAAGATTGCAGCATTTTTATCTAGCGACTGCAAATATATCGTTGCTGAGTCTCCTTGTTCATATTCAAATGCTACCTCTATATTCATTTGCATCGTCTTC